>CAZULX010000527.1:0-3059 GCA_964621335.1 uncultured Streptomycetaceae bacterium | reverse complement strand
ATCCAGTAGCGCCGGAAAAGCGCGCCCATGATCGTGCCCGGGCCCGTCTTCGTGAGCGCGTCGTTCTGCTCCTGGCTGACCATTGGCGTAGCCTCCTTCCACCGCGCCGCAAAATGCCGCTCGAGCTGCCGATACATTATGCTTGGAAACACGATGGCTGGGACGCTGCCGATCATAGGTATCGCACTGGGTGATCCGGCCGGGATCGGACCGGAGATCGCCTTGAAGGCTGCGCTTCATCCCGGGGTGCGCGCGATGTGCAGGCCGGTCCTGTTCGGCGATCGCGGCGTGCTGGAGTGGCATGCGGCCGCGTCCCGAATCGCCGCCGGGATCCGCAGCATCGCACGCGCGAGCGATAGCGCCGACGACTTCGGCGCTGCCGCCAGCGGTGTCGTGCTCGTCGAACGCGATCAGTTCGGGTCGAAGGTGCTGGAGGTCGGTAAAGTGGCGGCCGAAAACGGACGCTCCGCGCTAGATTCGGCGCGTGCGGCGATCGAGGCGGCGATGCGCGGGGAGGTCGACGCGGTGGTCGCAGCGCCCCAGACCGAGCACGCGATCAAGCTTGCCGGAGTGGACTTCGACGGCTATCCGGGCTTCGTCGCGCGCTGCACCGGCACGCCGCCCGAAGACGCGTATCTCATGCTGTGCTTCGAGGCCGCAGCGCGCGAAGTGCGCATCGTGCATGCGACGCTGCACGTGAGCCTGCGCCGCGCGATCGAGCTCATCACGCCCGAGCGCGTTCTGGCGGTCATACGCGCGACCGATTCGGCGCTCAGGCTGATCGGCGTCGCTGCGCCGCGCATCGCAGTCGGCGGTCTCAACCCGCATGCGGGCGAGCACGGGCTTTTCGGAGACGACGAGTATGTGGTGATCGCGCCCGCGATCGCCCGGGCAGCAGCAGTCGGAGTTCGGGTGGAAGGCCCGTTCGGCGCCGATACGATGATCCATGAGCCGGGCTACGACGCGTTCGTCGTCATGTATCACGACCAGGGACATATCGCTGCGAAAGCGATGGCGAGGAATCGCACCGCGGGTCTGACGATCGGCACGCCCGTGTTGTTCTCCTCGGTCGCGCACGGCAGCGCGCTCGACATCGCCGGCAAGAACCGGGCGGATGCCGGCGCCATGGTGGAGGCGATCCGCCGCCTCGTGGGCGCTTCGAGCAACTCGTAGGACATTTTGGCCGGTCAGTCGACCGCCAGGTCGAGTATCCCGCTCTTGGGCGTGAACCCCAGCCCCGGCCCTGTCGGCAGCGTGACGTAGCCGTCGACCGGTCCGGGCGCATCGTCGAAAAGCGCTTCGACGCATTTCCATCCCTGCCAGTGAAATTCCACGCGGCCGCCGTTCGGCACGCCGCCGTGGAGATGCATGTTGAGATGCGGATAGTTGCCGCCCATCGCGAGCGGGATGTTGAACGCCTGCGCGAGCGCCGCGGCTTTCAGTCCCTGCGTGTAGCCGCCGATGTCGCGCACGTTGGGCTGCAGGTAGTCGACCGCTTCGCGGATGAGGTACTCGCGCAGATACACGAGATCGGAAGTCGCCGTGCTTCCCGCCGCGATCGGTATCGTCGTCTGCGAGCGCAGGCGCGCCATCAGCCGCACGTCGCCCTGGAGCACCGGGTCTTCGAACCACATCAGGTTGTAAGGCTCGCAGAGCTTGGCGAGGCGGAGCGCCTGCGCGAAAGTCGCGCCCTTGTTCGCGTCCATCATGAGCTCGATCTTCGGCCCCACGGCCTCGCGCAGCGCGCCGACGCGCTCGCCGTCGCGCACGATGTCTTCGTCGCTCGGCTCGCCGAGGATCTCGTCGGTGCGGTCGGTGCCTGCCGCGACCACCATCTTCAGGCGCGTGTGTCCCTGCCCGACGAGCATCTTCGCGACTTCGATCAGCTCTTCCTGCGTGTAGCGCGGCAGTCCGAAAGTGATGTAGGCGGGGAGCTTCGCGTGCGCTCCGCCGAGGAGCTTCCAGATCGGCTGTCCGAGCGCTTTCCCCCTGATGTCCCAGAGCGCGATGTCGATCAAGCTCGCCGCGTTGTTCCACGCGCCCATGAAATACTTGCGCGCGGTTCCCCAGAAAAGGCGCTTGCGCACGTCTTCGGGCCGCATCGGATCGAGTCCTTCGATCACCGGCACGGCCTCGCGGTTGATGAATTCGCGTATGCCGTGCTTCAGCGGATAGGTCGACAGCGCGTGACCTTTGTGGCCTTCATCGGTCTCGATCTCGACGAAGTTCGCGAGCGCGTGCTGCTGCTCCTTGACGAGCGGAAACGTGAATGGAATGCGCAGCAGCAAGCAATGGACTTTGGCGATCTTCAAAGAAGGGGTCCTCCGGACGTTTCGGACGTCGTGAATGTCGCGTGATGATAGCGCAGCGGGATCGCGGAGCCGAACCCGGATGCGCGAGAGGCGCGCAGCGCCGCGGGCTGCTAAGATTCGACGATGGGCGAGCCCGCGCTCGCGAAAGGAAACAACGTGCAGCCATCCGCCAAACGCCGTTCGAGCCTGCGCGAGCTCATCGCGATAGAGAAGGCCTATCTCGCGCCCGCGGTATTCAACCCGCTGTGCGCAAAAATCGCGCAGGCCGCGGGTTTCGAGATGTTCTATCTCGGCGGAGGCACGCTCGGCTACGTCAAATGCGGTTCGCGAGGCGGCGGCCGCGCGGCGGAGACGCGAGCAGGAGGCGCTGCACGATACGCTGGGTTTCGACGAGCTCATCCGCATCGAGAAGCACACCGTCGAGAAATAGTCTTCAGCCGCTCGAGCGGCGTTGGATTCGGCTTCGCGCGGAATAGTCACACGGCGCCGGGTGTTAGTAGTCCGATGTCTCAAACCCAAGGGGGGGTTGGCCATGAGCTTCATGCAACGCTGGACCGGATTATCGATCGTCGCCGCCCTTTTCGCGCTGCTCGGCGGCTGCGCGTCGATGGGAGGCGGGGGCATAGCCATCAGGGCGACCGGCGCCGAGGAGGTGCCCCCGGTCAGCACCAGTGCGACCGCGACGGGCACTCTGAACGTCGCCGCGGATCGCACGGTCAGCGGCAGCTTCAAGACCCAGGGTGCCGC
>CAZULX010000526.1:0-16310 GCA_964621335.1 uncultured Streptomycetaceae bacterium | reverse complement strand
TTCACCGGGCAGATCACGGCCGCCGGCAAGGTGCCGCCGGCGAAAGTTTTCGTGATCGGCGCGGGCGTGGCGGGGCTCGCCGCGATTGGGACCGCCTCGAGCCTGGGCGCGATCGTGCGCGCGAACGACACGCGTCCCGAGGTCGCCGACCAGGTGAAGTCGATGGGCGCCGAGTTCGTCGGCGTCGACTACGAGGAACAAGGCGCGGGCACTGGCGGCTACGCGCGCGTTATGAGCGAGGGTTTTCAGAAAGCGCAGCGCGAGACTTTCGCGAAGCAGGCGAAAGAAGTCGACATCATCATCACCACGGCGCTGATTCCGGGCAGGCCGGCGCCCAGACTGATTACCACGGAGATGGTGCAGTCGATGCGGCCCGGCAGCGTAATCGTCGACCTCGCCGCGGAGCAGGGCGGTAATTGCGAGCTCACCGAGCCCGGCCAGGTCGTGGTAAGGCACGGCGTCACGATCATCGGGTATACCGACCTGCCGAGCCGGCTTTCGAAGCAGGCGAGCACCTTGTATGCGACCAATCTGCTGAGGCTCACCGAGGAGCTCTGCAAGGCGAAGGACGGCAAGATCAACGTCGACATGGACGACGAAGTGATCCGCGGCACCACGGTCATCAAGGACGGGGTCGTCACCTGGCCGCCGCCGGCGCCCAAGCTGAGCGCTGCGCAGCCCAGGGCGGCGGACGCTTCCAAGGCCGCGATGCCGGCGCCTGCCAGGAAGCACGGCCACGGCGGCGCCGGAGCACCGGCATCCGCGAAATCCACGGCGATCGTCTTCTTCGTCGGTGCGGTCCTGCTGTGGTTCGTCGGCGCCAACGCGCCCGCGGCGTTCATCGGGCACTTCACGGTATTCGTGCTCGCGTGCTTCGTCGGCTACATGGTCGTCTGGAACGTGACGCCCGCGCTGCACACGCCGCTCATGAGCGTCACCAACGCGATCAGCAGCATCAACGCAATCGGCGCCCTGGTGCAGGTGGCCCCTCCGATCGCGGACGCGGGAGGCCGGCCCGTCGCGTGGATCGTCGGGCTCGCGCTCGTGAGCATCGCGCTCGTCGCGATCAACATGTTCGGCGGATTCGCTGTCACCCAGCGCATGCTCGACATGTTCCGGAAATAGGAGACTACCGATGTCCGCAACCCTGACGACGGTCTCCTATGTCGGCGCGATCATCCTCTTCATCCTGAGCCTCGGCGGGCTCTCGAATCCCGAGTCTTCGCGCCGCGGCAACCTCTACGGCATGATCGGCATGGTGATCGCGGTCATCGCGACGCTGGCGGGGCCGCAGGTCACCTCGGCGGGTTACGTGTGGATCATCGGCGCGATGGCGGTCGGCGCGAGCGTCGGCCTGTACGCCGCGCGCGTGGTCAGGATGACCCAGATGCCGGAGTTGGTCGCGCTGATGCACAGCCTGGTCGGGCTCGCGGCGGTGCTCGTCGGCTACGCGAATTACATCGACCCCGCCGCAACCGCGCATCTCGCGGGCGCCGAGAAGACGATACACGAGGTGGAGATCTACATCGGCGTCCTGATCGGCGCGGTGACCTTCTCGGGATCTCTCATCGCTTTTGGAAAGCTCTCCGGCAAGATCGGCGGCAAGCCGATGCTGCTTCCGGGCCGGCACTGGATCAATCTCGCGGGGTTGCTCGTGGTGGTCTGGTGCGGCGCGCAATTCATCAACGCGCACTCCGTCGCCGAAGGCATGACCCCGCTCGCCGTCATGACGGTGATCGCGCTGCTCTTCGGCATACACATGGTGATGGCGATCGGCGGGGCGGACATGCCGGTCGTCGTCTCGATGCTGAACAGCTATTCGGGCTGGGCCGCGGCCGCGACCGGCTTCATGCTGAGCAACGACCTCCTGATCGTCACCGGCGCCCTGGTCGGATCGAGCGGGGCGATTCTTTCCTACATCATGTGCCGCGCCATGAACCGCAACTTCGTGAGCGTGATCGCGGGCGGTTTCGGCACCGCGGGCGGGACTCCCGCCGCCGCAGGGGGAGAGCCCGCGGGCGAAGTGGTGGCCATCAGTGGGGGCGAGACCGCCGACCTCCTGCGCGAGGCCAAGAACGTAATCATCGTTCCGGGCTACGGAATGGCAGTCGCGCAGGCCCAGCACACGGTCTACGAGATCACGAAACACCTGCGTGAGAAAGGCATCAACGTCCGTTTCGGCATACACCCGGTGGCGGGCCGCATGCCGGGTCACATGAACGTGCTCCTGGCGGAGGCGAAAGTGCCTTACGACATCGTGATGGAGATGGACGAGATCAACGCGGACTTTCCGCAGACCGACGTTGCCATGGTGATCGGCGCCAACGACATCGTGAACCCGGCGGCGCTGGAAGATCCGGGAAGCCCGATCGCCGGCATGCCCGTGCTGGAAGTGTGGAACGCGAAGACTTCGGTCGTCATGAAGCGCAGCATGGCGTCGGGCTACGCCGGCGTCGACAATCCGCTCTTCTACAAGGAAAACAACCGCATGCTGTTCGGCGATGCGAAGAAGATGCTGGACGAGGTGCTGGTCGCGTTGAAAGCGGGCTAGCGGCTCACCACACGTTCACGATTGGGGGCGAGGGGCGGGTTCTTGGCGAAGTAGCGCTTGATTCCCAGCAGGAGCGCGTCGGCAATCTTCGCCTGGTAGCTGTCGCTCTTCAGCTTCGCCTCTTCCTCCGGATTGCTGATGAAAGCGGTCTCGACGAGGATCGACGGGATGTCGGGCGCTTTCAGCACCGCGAAGCCCGCCTGCTCGACGTGCGGCTTGTGCAGCGTATTGATCTCGCCGAGCTCCGCGAGCACGGCTTTTCCGACCTTCAGGCTGTCGTTGATCGTCGCCGTCTGCGACAGATCGAGGAGTGTCTGCTTCAGATAGCGGTCTTTCACGTCGAGATTCACCCCGCCGACGAGGTCCGCGTCGTTTTCGCGTTTGGCGAGCCAGCGCGCGGCGACCGAAGTCGCGCCGCGCTCGGAGAGCGCGAAAACCGACGAGCCGCGCGCGTGCGGCTTGATGAAAGCATCGGCGTGGATGGAAACGAAGAGATCGGCATTCACCCGCCGCGCCTTTTGCACTCGCATCTGCAGCGAGATGTAGTAATCGCCGTCGCGCGTCAGGATGGCGCGCATATTGGGCTCGCGATCGATGCGCTCTTTCAATTTGCGCGCGATGGCGAGGGTCACATCCTTCTCCTGCGTGCCGCGGCGTCCGAGGGCGCCGGGATCCTCCCCGCCGTGCCCGGCATCGATCGCGATCGTGATGAGCCGCACTGAAGCCGGACGGCGTTTCGATGAAGCGGTGGGCGCCGTGGCAGGCGCGGCGTCGAGCTCGGTATCCATGCGTCCTGCGACAGCGCCGGTCACCGGCGCGCGTTCCGGCCCTGCGGCGCCTTCGGCCTGGGCCTGGTAGCGATCGAGGAACGCGATCAGGGGGTCGGGCGGAACCACGGGATAGAGATCGAGCACCAGCCGATGGCTGTAGGTGCCGACCGGGGCGAGCGTGAACGCCTGGGGCTTCACGGGCGCCTTGAGGTCGAAAACGAGCCGCACCGTCCCCGGTTTGAAGCGGCCGACGCGCACCGCTTTCACGTAGGGATCGTTGTCGGCGATCTTCTGCGCGAGTCCAATCAGGGCGGCCGTGATGTCGACGTTCTCGAGGTCGAGCACGAGCCGCTCGGGATTTTCGAGCGTGAACAGTTTGTGCTCGATCGCTGCGGCGGACTCGAAGGCGACGCGCGTGTAATCGGGTGCAGGCCAGACGCGCGCGGAGCTGATGACGACGGCGGGGCCCGCCGCGAATGTCGCGGCAGCCGCCAGAAGTGCGACAAGCGTGACTGAAATCCAGCAGATACGGCGAGTGAGGACGCCGCGTATCGCGCGCGTCCTCAGGTCGTAATGGAGTGCTCCAGCCGTTTCAGACAAAGTCTGCCGACCTCCGTGTCCGCGCGCAGGGTGACGGTTCGCCCGGTGCCGGTTACCTGCAGTTCGATGCGCACGTCCGCGGCGGGCAGGCCGGAAGCTTTTTCAGGCCATTCCACAAGACACACGGCGTTGGCCGCGAAATATTCGCGGAAACCCGCGTCTGCCAGCTCGCGTGGATCATCGAACCGATAAAAATCAAAGTGATACAAGTATAACCTAGAAAATTTGTAAACTTCAACCAGGGTAAAGGTGGGACTTTTAACGCGGCCCGCGTACCCAAGGCCTCCGAGCATCCCGCGCGCGAGCGTCGTTTTGCCGGCTCCGAGCTCCCCGACGAGGTACACCACCAGGCTGGGCTCGAGCGCCCGTCCGAGTGCCACGCCCAGCACCAGGGTGTCGGCCTCGGCCGGCAGGAAACGCGTGATTTGCGCTTTGGGAGCCCCTAACATGACACGGGTGCGTATGAGGCCTATGCAAGAGAGCGAGTGCGAAGCGCGAGCGCCGGATTTTTTCGCGCTCGCGCGCGATATCAAGCGGTGGGGCGAGGACCTCGGCTTCCAGCAAGTCGGAATCGCCGACTGCGACCTGGGCGTCGCCGAAGCGGGCCTCGCCGAATGGCTCGCGCGCGGGTGGCACGGCGACATGGATTATATGGCAGCGCATGGGACCAGGCGGTCACGGCCGGCCGAGCTCGTCCCGGGCACCGTGCGCGTCATCGCGGTGCGCATGAACTATCTCCCCGCGCAGGCGCGGGCCGCCGCCGAGGTGCTGGAAGCGCCCGGGTTGGCATTTCTTTCGAGGTACGCGCTCGGCCGCGACTATCACAAGGTGATGCGACGCCGCCTGCAGAGGCTCGCCGACCGGATCACCGCCGAAGTGGGTCCGTTTCGATATCGCGCCTTCACCGACAGTGCGCCGGTGATGGAGGTCGCGCTCGCGGAGAAAGCGGGGCTCGGCTGGCGCGGCAAGCACACGCTGCTCATCAACCGCGACGCCGGCTCGTATTTCTTCCTAGGGGAGATCTATACCGACCTGCCGCTGCCGCCCGATGACGCCGTGGACGAGCACTGCGGAACCTGCCGCAAGTGTCTGGACGCGTGCCCTACCGGTGCGATCGTCGGCCCTTACCGGCTCGATGCCCGCCGATGCATTTCGTACCTGACGATAGAGCACAAAGGATCGATTCCCGAGGCGCTGCGGCCGCTCATCGGGAACCGCGTCTATGGATGCGATGATTGCCAGCTCGCGTGTCCCTGGAACCGCTACGCCAAGGCGACGCCGGAAGCCGATTTCGCGGTACGGCACGGCCTCGACGCCCCGCAGCTCGTCGCGCTTTTCGGCTGGAGCGAAGCCGACTTCCACGAGCGGCTCGCGGGCAGCGCCATCCATCGCATCGGCTACGAGCGCTGGCTGCGCAACCTCGCGGTGGGCATGGGCAACGCCTGGGCCCGCCTGGGCGGCACGGCGGAGGCCGACACGCTCGCCGCCGCGCTCGAAGCGCGCCGCAATGACCCTTCCGCGCTGGTGCGCGAGCACGTGGCGTGGGCATTGTCGCAACGCATCACGCGCGATGCGAGTGAGGTCCCCGGGCGCACGCCCGAGCGAGCGCCTGCCCATGACTCCGTCATGGACGCGGAACGCGTCGTAGGGTAAATTCTGACGCTCTGTTTGTCAGTCCATTGCATGCGCCCGGCCAGGGCGGGCGCGTCGCGCGGAATATGCATGAACGTGCACGCTGAAACGCGCACGACGCCAGGATGCGCAGCCGACGAAGGGGAGCTAGGCCGCGCTCCGCAGTCACTCTCGATCGATCCCGGCCGTCGTACGGCCGGTTTAGGTGCGCACGTAAAATATGGCCGATGGTGGATGATTTTCCGTCACAATCGATGCAGCTCACCGCACATTCACCGGGCATAACGCTTGCTGCACCGTGCGCGGAATCAATCAGGGCGGACCACCGATGCTAGCAACGATGCTCAGAACAAGCGTCGGGTTGTTGTGTTGTCTCAGCATGTCGAGCATCGTGGCGGCGCCGAACGTGGCATTCTACTACGGCGCCAATCCGCCATGGGATGCGCTGCAGGCGTACGACATCGTCGTCGTCGAGCCCGACCACGCGGCCGACGCAGCGCGGGCTTCCAACGCGCGCATGCAGGTGTTCGCCTATCTCTCGGTCGGCGAAGTGGAATACGAGCGGCCGTACGCGAAAGAGCTCCCCGAAGGCCTGGTCTCCGCCGCCAATGAGCCCTGGCGCAGCCACGTCGTCGATCAGACGCACGCCGAGTGGCCGCGATTTTTCGTGGAGCGCATCGTCGCGCCGCTGTGGCAAGCCGGTTACCGCGGCTTCTTTCTCGACACCCTCGATTCTTTCCAGCTGATCGCCAAGACCGACGAGGAGCGCGCGCGCCAGGCGCAAGGCCTGATCGCGGTGATCCGCGCATTGCGCGCCCAGTATCCCGAAGCCCGGTTGATCTTCAATCGCGGCTTCGAAATCCTGCCCGAGCTCCACCGTGAAGCGTATGCGGTGGCGGCCGAATCGGTATTTCGCGGCTGGGACCAGAAGAACCGCAGCTACAGGGAAGTTCCCGCCGCCGACCGCACCTGGCTTGTGCAGCAACTCGAGCGCGTACGCACCGAGTACGCGCTGCCGGTGATCGCAATCGAGTACGCGCCGCCGGGACAACGCGAGCTCGCCCGCGAGACCGCGCGCAAAGTCGCGGCGCTGGGATACATCCCGTGGGTGACGAATTCCGAGCTCGACCAGATCGGCGTGGGCAACGTCGAAGTCGTGCCTCGCAAGGTACTCATGCTGTACGACGGTGCGGGAAGGGACGCTCAACTCTATGCCCACCGCATCCACCAGCAGGCAAAGATGCCTTTCAACGATCTCGGCTATGAAGTCGACTATGCCGATATCAGCAAGGCGCTTCCGGCGTATCCTCTCGTCGGCCGCTATGCCGGGATCGTGAGCTGGTTCGCGGACGACCAGGCCGTGCGCAAGCCCGGCGTGCGCGAATGGCTCACGCGGCAGCGCGAGCACGGCATGCGCATGGCGGTCCTCGGCAGCTTCCCGTTCCCGCTCACCGACTCGCTCGCGGCGGCCTTCGGTCTGAGCTCGGGTGCGCCGCGCGCCCCACGCAGCCTGAGCGTCGAGGTCCGCGATCCGCTGATCAGCCACGATGCCCAGTCCGCCCGGCCCGCCCGGGTGTTCACGCCGTTGCGCGCCTACAAGGCCTCTGCGATGCTGCTCAGGCTGCGCACCGACAGCGGCGAAACCATGGACGCCGCGGCGCTCATGCCGTGGGGTGGCTACGTCCTGACCCCGTACGAGTCCGAGCCGATTCCCGGCGAAGCGGGCGACCGCTGGCTCATCCAGCCCGTCGAATTCATGCGCCGCGCCCTGGCGCTGCCCGCGCTCGCCCCGGTGCCGGTGAGCGGCCGCAACGAACGCCTGCAACCGCACGGCGCGCAGACGCAGCCCGCGGCTCCCGCCCACGCGCGGGAGAGCTTCCCGCCCGAACAGCTTTCGGCCTGCCGTCAGGACAGCGGCGGCAGACCTCTCACCAGTGCAATCCAAGGCGGCGTCTCGCGCTACGGGCTCAAGAAAAATGCAAGCGAAAGACTCTCGATCACCTGCGCATCCTGAGCCGCCGCGAGAGCGTCTCACGTCGCCCTGGACGCTAATCGGCATCGCCGTCGCGGTCGGCGTCACGCTCGTATTGATATTCCCGGGCCGCGGGATCCTCACCACGACGACCTCGCAGCAGCATCCCGATGCGGTCGGGCTCTCGTATCTCGACAACATGGCTCGCCGGGAGCCGCAGAACCCGGAGTTGAGATTCACCCTCGCTCAGAAGCAGACCGAGCTCGGCAAGATCGGCGAAGCGCGGGCTGCGCTCGAGCCGCTGTACAACTCGCCCGATCCGGCGGTGCGCCAGCGCGCTCGGCTGCAGGACTTCAAGCTCCAGATGCAGCAGATGCAGGCGATGCCGGTCGGATCAAACGAGCGCGCGACGGAGACTACGCGCCTGCGCGAGGAGCTGGTGGCGATGTCGCAGTACGAGTGGGACGTTTCGGGCCTGCTCGACTTGGCGGACGTCGCGGGCCGCCTCGAAGCTCGAAAGCTGCGCGCCGATCTTTATCTGCGCGTCGCGCGCACCGACAACAAAGTGGCGCGCGCGTGGGTGGACGACGCGGCGCAAAAAGCCCTTTCCGACGCCGAGTATGCGACCGCCGCGGAGATCCACTTCACGGCGCAGTCGCGCGCGACGAGCCTCGAGGACCAGCGGCATTACTTCATGCAGGGCGTGAAGGCGTATCAGGCCGGCAACATGCCGCGCGAGGCGCTCGCCGCCGCCGAGAGGAACGGCGGTGCGCTCATCAGCGGCGACGAGATGCTGCACTTCATGATCGACCTCGCGCGCGCCGCGAACGACATGAAGCGCGCGCAGATTTACGTGAAGAGGCTGATGCGCATGTCCGAAGAGGGCACGCTCAAGCGCTGGCTGAAGGCGGTTGCGTCGTTCGCGATCCCTTCTGCGGTGGCCGCCGAGCGCGAGCCGGCGCCGACATCCAAGGCGCCGCTCGGCATGCGCCCTTACGATGCCGAGGACTACAACCTCGCCTACGAGATCTTTCTCGCCAACAGTAATCTCCAGGACGCCTCTCGCGTCGCCCGCGCTGCGGTCCAGCAGGTGCCCGGCGACATGCGATGGCGCGAGCGCCTCGCGCAGGTGAGCGAATGGAGCGGCAAGTCGGGCGAGGCGCTCGAGCAGTGGCTGTACATCGCGCGGCGCACCGGAAATGCGACTGCCTGGCAGGCGGTGCTGCGCATCGCGCCCGGAATGGCCGATGACGAAGCGGTGCTCGAAGCCATGCGCTACCAGGCCGGCAAGACGGCGCTTACCGATTCGCAGTGGAGCGCGATCGCTGCGGCGTATGAGCGCGTGGGCCGGCCGGGCGAAGCGGTGGCGTTCCTCGAGCAGGAGTATGCGAGGAGGCCGCGCCCGGTCCTGATCGAGCTTCTCGCTTCGCTCCAGGAGCGTGCGGGGAACGTCGACGGGGCGATCGACGCGTACCGGAAGGTGATCGCCACATCGGGCGCGACCACCGAGCGCGTGACTACGCTCGCGACGCTGCTCATCAAGAAAGGCCAGTACAAGGACGCTTACGACGTCCTCGAGAAACACCGTCCCAACGCCCCTGCGGGCGACGCCGAGTACCTGAGGACGCTCGGCGACCTCGCGCTGCGGCTGCGGGACGACGCGGGTGCGCAGGTGCAGTACGAGCGGCTGGTCGCCCACCCAAAAGCGAATCTCGACGATTACACGCGGCTGGTGAACCTGCTCGCGCCGCGCCATCCGGAAGCGGCGGCGCGCCTCGCCGAGGCGGCGCACGAGCGCTTCTACAGCCCGGAGCTCCTGCTGACCGCGCTCGGGCTGCACAGCCAGCGGCGCGATTTCGTGTCGCTGCGGCGGCTTTTCAGCACGATGTCGCCCAAGACCGAGAAAGAGCTCTCCGCCAACGCGGGCTTCCTGCTGATCCGCGCCGATTACCGCGCCGCTACGGGGAGCCCCGAGCTCGCGCTCGCCGATTACCGCGAAACCCTGCGGCTCGATCCCCACAACCGCTACGCGCGAATGGCGCTCATCTATTTCCTGATCGAGCGCCGCGACCTCGCCGCGCTGCGCGCCGAGCTCCCGCTCGCGGTCGAGCTCGCCGAGAAAGACCCGGATTTCCAGGGCGTCGTCGGCTCCGCGTGGCTGACGCTCGATCAGCCCGCGCGCGCGGTGGTGTATTTCCGGGAGGCGGTGAAGCGCAACCCCGACGATTACCTGTGGCTGCTCAATTTCGCCGACGCGCTCGACCGCAATCTCCAGCGCGACGAAGCGTGGCGGGTGCGCCGGCACGCCTGGGTGAAGATCCGGGAGGCCGTGGAAAAGAAGGAGCGACCACCGCTCGAGCTCCTCCATGCGCAGGCGAGAGTCGCCTCGCAGTTCATGCCCGGCGACGAGGGGTTGGCGGTCATTCGGAACCTTCTGCGCCAGGACAGCGGCGCCGGCAAGATCTCCGACGACCCGCGCGAGCAGGGACTCGACGCAGCGAGCCGCGAGCTGATCCTCGCGTGGACGGTCAGCACCGAGCAGCACATCGCCGCCAAGACGTGGTTGTGGAAGCAGTATGCGCGCGGCCTCACCGCGCCGACGTGGGCGAAGATCAGCGTAGCGCTCGCGCACAGCGACCTCGACCTCCTGCAGAAAGCGCTCGAGGAATATCCGGACGCGATCCCGCGCTACGACCGGCACGAGGCCGCGCGCCGCACGCAGCAGTACCGCCACGCGCAGAGCATCGCTTTCACCGAGCTCGAGAAATATCCCACCGACGACGAGATGCACCTGCGGCTTACGCAGTCGACGTTCGACATGGTGAGCCACACCGAGGTCGGCTATACGCGGTTCACCCGCGGCACCGTGGCCGGGCACGAGTGGACGGGAGAGATGGCGGTGTGGCTCTCGCCGCGCCTGCGCCTGTCCTTCGACGTGAGCCACATCGACCAGGGGCTGCTCAATACGGTGGCGCTTGCCTCGATCCCCTCGAGCGACCGCCTCTACGGCCTCACCGCGCTGTGGAGACACGCGGTGGGGGAGACGCGATTCACCGTCTTCCACCGCGAGGCGCTCGTCGACACCGCTGGGTTCAGCCTCGTGCACCAGTATCCCTTCGGGCAGCGGCTCGGCGGCCGCCTCGGGTTCGCGTACAACGAGCGCACGCTGGAGACATCAGCGCTCGCCGCGGGCGGCGTGCGCGACCGGGTCTTCGCCGGTCTGGCGTACACGCTGAGCAAGCGCGAATACGTGCTCGGCGAGCTCTTTTCGAACCACTACTACACGCAGGACGAGCGCACCAAGATCGGCAGCAGCTACGGGCTCAACTGGGAAGCCGGACACCGCTTCCGCACCGAATATCCCGACTGGCACGTGAGGGTCGCGGGGTCGATCAACCATTTCTCGCTGACCGGCTCGGGCGACGCGGCGACCGCGGTGCTGAATCCGGCGGGCACCATACCCACCGCTTCGTTTTTTCTGCCGGGCAGCTTCTCGGTCTACGGCATATACACCGGATTCGGAACCTACTATCGGAACAATTACACGCGTGCGCTGCGGCCGTTCGTCGATTTCGGCGTGAATCGCAACACAGTCACCGGCAGCGGCTATGCCGCGCTCGCCGGGATTTCCGGTACCGTCAGCGGCACCGACAAGCTAACCTTGTATGCTTCGACCGGTCGCGGAGGCGGGGGAACGAACGAGACGTCGCGTGAAGTAGGGGTGCGCTACATGTATCTGTTCGATAACTTTTGAATGCAGTCCTGAGAAGAAGGAGACCATCGTGCGTATATTGTCCATCATGCTGCTCGCTGCGCTTGCCGCCGCCGGCTGTGCCACCACCGATACCGGCGGCACCGCCTCGATCGAACGCAACGCGAAATGGGTTTTGCTGCCCGTCATGAACCACACCGAAGTGCCGCAGGCGGGATTGCGCGCGGAGGCGATCACCGAAGGGCTGCTGCGCGCCAAAGGCGTGGCCGACCTCACGCGCTATCCGGCGACGATGAATCAGGACACGCTGCTCCAGCCGGCCGAGCGCAAGGTGCTCGACGAAGCCGACAAGTGGGCACGCTCGCAGGGCGCGCGCTACGCGATCTACGGCGCGGTCGACGAGTGGCGCTACAAGGTCGGCATCGACGGCGAGCCCGCGGTCGGCGTCGCGCTGCACATCATCGACCTGCAGAACAATGCGGTCGTGTGGAGCGGGGTCGGCGGCAAGAGCGGCTGGAGCCGCGAGTCGTTGTCCGGGGTGGCGCAGAAACTGATCAGACAGCTTCTCGCGACGGCACCGCTTTACTAAAGCGCGTGTCGGGCCTCATCACAAACTAAGCACGGAGCTGCCCGCGCATGGACTATCGTACGCAGAAGGAACTGCTGGGCGAGACGCGGCTCTCGGCTTTGTTTTCGCCCCTGCTCGCCAACCGCTGGCTATGGGTGGAGGCGATCGTCATCCCGATTCTCGGAGTGGGGCTGTGCTACCTCGCCTCGCCGGAGGATCCGTTCTTCGTCAACAAGGGCGAGTTCCCGTGGACCTGGTTCGCGCCCATCCTGGTCGCGCTGCGCTACGGCGTGATGGCAGGCATCACGGCGTCGGCCATCCTGCTGCTGGGCTGGTTCTGGCTGGGGCCGCCGGGCGCGCCGTTTCCGAAGCTGTACTTCCTCGCGGGCGTGATCATGGTGATGATCGCAGGGGAGTTCAGCACGACGTGGCGAACGAGGCTGCGCCGGGTGGGCGAGTTGAACGCGTACCTGACCGAGCGTTTCACCCGCATCATGAACCAGCTCAACGTGCTGCGTCTTTCGCACGACGCGCTGGAGCACGACCTCATCACGCAGCCCGCCACGCTGCGCGACGCGCTGTACGAGCTGCGCATGCTGATGGCGGTGCGGCAACCCTCGGCGGGCACGGCGCTACCGGCCGCGCAGGAAATCCTCGTGCTGCTCGCGCACCACTGCCAGCTCGAGGCGGCGGCGATCTACGAGATCGACGCCGGCAGCTACGTGCAGCGCGCCAAGCTCGGCGAGCCGCCGATGGTGAAAGGTAACGACAGCCTGCTCGAATACGCGCTGGAAAAGCGCACGCTCGCGCACCTGCAGACCGAGGACATCGGCAAGGAGATTCCGACCGACCACCTGGTGGTCGCGCCGATACTGACGAGTGCCGACGCGCTGCTGGGTGTGGTCGTCGTGACCCGCATGCCGTTCTTCGCGTTGAACGAGGACACACTGCGCACCCTTTCGCTGCTGCTCGGTCTTTACGCCGACAGCGTGGTGGTGTCCGACAGCGTGGGCCAGGTGATGACCCACGTGCGGGGCGTCTCCTACGACTTCGCCGACGAGCTCGTCAAGCTCCAGCGCCTGCAGCGCGACTTCGGCATCAACAGCCACTGCGTCGTGCTCCAGTTCGCGCCTCATCCCGAGCGCGTCGACATGATCCTCTTCGCGACCCGGCTGCGGCGCCGGTTCGATGTGCAGTGGCAGTTCGGCGGCAGCGAGCGCCAGTCGACGGGTATCGCCAACCTGATGCCGCTCGCCAGCGACACCGCGGTCCGCGGCTATCTCGAGCGCATGGAAGGGGCGCTGAAGGACCGCTTCGGCGGCGATTTCCAATCGCTTCATGTGCGGCCCTACGTGATCTCGCTCGAACAGCACGACCCGCTCGCGGTGCTCGAGCGCGTCGTCACGGGAGAGTCGTCATGATCACGGCCATCGTCGGCCTGCTCGCGCTCGCGCTGGAGGTCTTCGCCGTGTTCTGGCTGGTGCCCTTGAAGGAGGGGAGCCCGTACAACCTCCTCGGTTTCCTGGTGGTGCACGGACTGGCGAGTCTCCTTCTCGCCGCTTTCGTCAGCGTTGCACTCCCGCCGCATCTCAGAAAGCCTGCGGCCCCGGTCATCGTGCTGCTTTTCGGATTCTCGTTTTTCATCCCCATACTCGGTCTCATCGGGCAAGTCATCGCGGTGCTCGTCGCGCGCTTCCTGCCGCGTATCGTCCCCGAGCTGCCCTACGCCGAGATCCCGCCGATCGAGTTCGAGTTCCCGCCGCGCGAGATACGCGAGCGCACCAAATACGGCGAAGGCGGTCTCACTTCGCGTCTGAAAGATGCCGGCGTGCCGAAGGAAGCGCGCTTCAAGTCGCTCCTCGCGCTGCAGGGAATGCCGGCAAGGATCGCCAATCCGCTGCTCCAGGACATGCTCGGCGATCCCGCCGACGAGGTGCGCCTGGTCGCCTACGGCATCCTCGACAATCAGGAGAAGCAGATCAACCAGCACATCCACGAAGAAATCACCAAGCTTCGCGAAGCCGACTCGCCCGAGATGCAGCTGATCGCGCTGCGGCGCCTGGCAGAGCTGTACTGGGAGCTCGTCTACGGCGGTCTGGTTCACGGCGACGTGCGCGATCACGCCATGAGCGAGACCGATCGCTACCTGATCCAGGCGATGCAGATCGCGCCCGACGAAGCGGGACTGTGGTTTCTCAAGGGCAGGATGCTGCTCTTCAGGCGCGACCCGGCGGCCGAAGCCGCGCTGCACCGCGCGGTCGCGAACGGCCTCGAGGAATCGCGTGTGCTCGCCTACCTCGGCCAGATCGCGTACGAGCGCCGCGATTACCGCGAAGTGCGGCGCATTTTCAGCTCGCTCTCCGAAAGCCAGTTCGCGCCGCGTCTGAAACAGGCCGTGAAATACTGGACGAGGAATCCGCGGGGCTCCGTCACATGAAACCCGAGCAGCCAGAGAAGGCGCGCGAAGCGGATATCGGGCTCCTCCTCGAAGGCACTTTTCCCTACGTCTCGGGCGGCGTTTCGAGCTGGGTGAACCAGATGATCCGCGGCTTCCCGGACATCACGTTCGCGGTCGTTTTCATCGGCAGCCTGGAAGAGGAATACGGTGAGGCCAAGTACGAGCTTCCCGAAAACGTCGTCCATTTCGAGCGTCACTATCTGTATTCCACGCGCCGCGCGCCCGAGATCAAGAAAGTCGAAGGCGACGCCGCCACATTCGCGGTCGTCGAGGAGATGCACCGCTATTTCCGCGCGCCGCACGCGCACAGCGAAGGGCGCGCGCTTTTCAAGCAGCTCGCCCCCCAGCTCGCCGGCGGCACCCTCAGCCAGGAAGATTTTCTCTACAGCCAGCGCTCGTGGGAGTTCATCGCGGCGCAGTACCGCGAGTTTTCCTCCGATCCTTCGTTCGTCGACTACTTCTGGACCGTGCGCACCATGCACGCGCCGGTGTGGATCCTCGCGGACATCGCGAAGAACCTGATCCCGTGCAAGGCGTACCACACCGTGTCGACGGGCTACGCGGGACTGCTCGGCGCGCTGCTCAGGCACCGCACGGGCAAGCAGCTCATCCTGTCCGAGCACGGCATCTACACCAAGGAGCGGCGCATCGATCTCTTCAATGCGCACTGGATACCGGACAACCGCGTGATTTTCCAGCGCGACCCCACCGAGATCGCGTACTTCCGCCAGATGTGGATGCGTTTTTTCGAAGGCGTCGGGAAGATCTGCTACGACGCGTCGGACGCGATCATCGCGCTCTTCGAAGGCAACCGCCTGCGCCAGATCGAGGACGGCGCCGATCCGGCGAAAACGACGAACATCCCGAACGGCATCGATATCGCCCGCTACGCGGCGCTGCGCAGCCAGCGCCCGGCGAGGACGCCGCCCGTCATGGCGCTGATCGGGCGCGTGGTCCCGATCAAGGACGTCATGACGTTCATCCGCGCCATGCGCACGGTGGTGAACCGCCTGCCGGAGGCCGAAGCGTGGATCGTGGGTCCCGAGGACGAGGATCCCCAATATGCGCAGGAGTGCCGCAACCTCGCGGTCGGCCTCGGCATCGACGAGAAGGTGAAACACCTCGGCTTTCAGAGGCTCACTGACGTCCTGCCGCAGATCGGCATCGTCGTATTGTCATCGATCAGCGAAGCGCTGCCGCTCGTGCTGCTGGAAGGTTTCGCGGCGGGCGTGCCCGCAGTCGCGACCGACGTCGGCGCGTGCCGCCAGCTCATCAACGGCCTCGACGCCGAAGACCAGGCGCTGGGCGTCGCGGGAACCGTGGTCGGGATCGCCGACCCGCAGGCGCTCGCGCTCGCCGCGGTGGAGCTCCTCACCGACCAGGAGAAGTGGCAGGCGGCCAGCGCCGCGGGCATCAGGCGCGTGGAAGCCTATTACAACCAGGAACAGATGTTCGCGCGTTACCGCGCGATCTACGAGGCGCACGCATGGCAGGCATAGGGTTCGAGTTCAGGAAGCTCCTCCAGAAAGACACCTACTGGGGCATCTTCCAGGCCTACGGCTACTCGGGCATCGTCAGCTCGGGGCCGTGGATACTGTCGATCATCGGCATTCTGATCGTCGGCATCTACAGCTACTCGGTCATCTCGCCGGCGCTGGAAGTGGTGCAGTTCCAGGTCTCGATCACCAATCTCTTCATGTCGTCGCTGATCCTGACCGGGATCGTCCAGCTCGCCTACACGCGCTACCTCGCCGACCGCCTGTTCGAGAAGCGCGTCGACCTCGTCACGCCGACGTTCAACGGCCTGCTCATGATCACGGTGCTGGCGAGCGGGATACTCGGCACGGTCGCGGCCTTTTTCCTCTTCCCGGACCAGAGCAACCTGTATCGCCTGCTCATGCTGGGCGCTTTCGTCATCATGAGCTGCATCTGGTGCTGCACGATCATCCTCGCGGGCCTTAAGCAGTACAAGGTGATCGTGTCCATGTTCGGCCTGGGCTACATCATCGTGGTGGGCGGCGCGCTGCTCCTGCGGCCCCTCGGCATG
>CAZULX010000525.1:0-2741 GCA_964621335.1 uncultured Streptomycetaceae bacterium | reverse complement strand
TTCGGGGCGCACGGCCTGCCGCTCATGGGCACCGGCGACTGGAACGACGGCATGAATCTCGTCGGCGCGGGCGGCAAAGGCGAAAGCGTGTGGCTCGCTTTTTTCCTCTACGACGTGCTGCTGCGCTGGAGCGAAGTCGCGCGTGCATACGGAGATGCCGCTTTCGCCAGGCGCTGCGTGAGCGAAGCAGCGCGGCTGCGGGAGAACATCGAGCGTCACGCCTGGGACGGCGAGTGGTACCGGCGCGCCTACTTCGACGACGGAACGCCCCTGGGATCGCGATCGAGCCCGGAATGCAGCATCGATTCGATCTCGCAAAGCTGGTCGGTGCTTTCAGGCGCCGCCGACAAGGAACGCTCGCGCTCGGCGATGGACGCGCTCGACGAGCGTCTGGTGCGCCGCGAGGACCGTCTGATCCAGCTCCTGTCCCCGCCTTTCGACGCATCTGCGCTCAACCCCGGCTACATCAAGGGTTATGTCCCCGGCGTGAGGGAAAACGGCGGGCAGTACACGCACGCCGCGATCTGGGCCGCGATGGCTTACGCGGCGCAGGGCGACAGCGCGCGCGCGTGGGAGCTGTGCTCGATGATCAACCCGATATACCACGGCGCCGACGAGCACGACGCGGCGATCTACAAAGTCGAGCCGTACGTGATCGCGGCCGACGTCTATGCCGTGCCGCCCCACGTCGGACGCGGCGGCTGGACGTGGTACACGGGATCCGCGGGATGGATGTACCGATTGATACTCGAATCGCTGCTGGGAGTGACGCGCAAAGGCGATCGTCTGTGCTTCGCGCCGTGCCTCCCCGCGGACTGGGACACGGTCGGCATCGATTATCGATACCGTGACACCGTCTACCGCATCACGATCGTTCAGTCCCTGCAACCGCAGGCTGCGCTGCGGGTCACGGTGGACGGCATCGCACAACCCGATGGCACGGTCCCGCTCGTCGACGACCGCGTCGGGCACGAGGTCACGGTGACCGTTTCCGCCGCGAACCGCGACACTGTTCC
Organism: uncultured Streptomycetaceae bacterium; assembly: GCA_964621335.1. Lineage (GTDB taxonomy): Bacteria > Pseudomonadota > Gammaproteobacteria > Burkholderiales > SG8-41 > JAQGMV01. The sequence goes on along the minus strand of CAZULX010000525.1, from coordinate 1,725 downwards.
CCCTACGCCCTTCGCCCCAGCTGTGAAGCTCCCACAGGTTGTTTCTGCCCATTCCGGCTGATTCCGGGAGAGTGGGGAGCGCGCAGAAGGCGCGGTTGAGCTGATCCGTCGAGCCTGATGGTGCGTGCGATTACGACCCTCGATCGCCTGCCAGCTCGCGCGGCCGCATGAGATGGAAAGCGAACAGCGCACACAGCATGAGCGCGGCCACCGAGAAGAAAGCCGCGCCCCACGCCTCGCTCGACATCCCGCCGGCGAGATCGAGCGTGTAGCCGATCATCAGCGGCCCCACGAATCCCCCGGCATAGCCCAGCGTCGAGTGCACGGCGAGTGTCGCGCCGCGGCGCGAGGGCTCCGCCGTGCCGGCTGCGCCCCCGGGGAGCGAGGACGAAAAGAGCCACACCACAAACCCGAACGCGAGGAGCAGCATGACCGCGATCTCGTAGGACAGCGTTCCCACGACGCCCAAGCTCCCGGCGACCGCGATCGATCCCAGCATCGCGACGGTAATGAGCCTGCGGCGCCCGAAGCGGATTGCGCCTTCGTTGCCCATCACGCTCGCGGCGGTGCCGATCAGCCCGAGCGCGGTGAGGACGGCCGCGGGCGTCAGGTGCCATCGGCCATCGCCCGCGGTGAGTGCGACGTAGCCTAGAAAAGCGACGCCCCAGCCGCGCAGCGCATTCATCTCCAGCGTGTGTACGCAGTAAGCCTGCGCATACGCCATCGCCGAGCGGTTGCGGAAGACCGGGCGGAAATCGAAGAGCGCGCCGCCGTCGGCAGGCTTGGATGCAGGCGCTTTCCTGCGCGGCGCCGAGAAGGCGACGATGCACCACGCCAGGCTCGCGCTCACGCCTGCGAGTATGAACGCCGCCTGCCAGCCGTAGGCATCGGCGAGGAGATCCGCGCACGAGAACGAGAGCGCGCCGGAAATCCCGATGCTCGCCGCGTGCCCGGTCACCGCGCGCGACATGAGCTTCGCATCGACCTGGTCCGCGAGGAGCTTCACGCCGGTCATGTAAGTACCGGCCCAGCCGATGCCGGTCAACGCGCGAGTCGCCATCGCCGACCAGAAACCGTCGGCAAAAAAACCGAAAAGCAGATGACCGGCGACCGTGCAGGCGACGCCGAAGAGGTACACGCGCTTCGCGTCCACGCGGTCGGTGAGGGTCACCAGGATCGGCACCGAGAGCATATAGGCGCCGTAGAACACCGCGGTGATCCAGCCGGCTTCGCCGTTGGACAGTCCCCACAGCGGGATCATCCCCGGCAGGAGCGCGGGCCAGAAAAAGGCGCCGATCTGCACCAGCACCTGCGCGGCGCACACCGCCGCGACGAGGCGGCCGCCGGAAAGGCCGCGCGCCGATACTGTCACGTCAGAGACTTATGCAGCGGCGCGCTCCGCGACTTTCCCTCCGCGCCGCCCGATGAACCCGATCACCGCCTGTGCGCATTCCGCGGCGTGCGTGGCCGCGACGTGATACGAGCGCCCCGGGAGCACGAGCAGCTCCGAATCCGGAATCATCTGCTGCCACGCGCGCGTGCTTTCAACCGAGCCGAGACCGCTCTCCTCGGACACGATGACGAGCGCGGGACACCTGATCTTCGGCAGGTCGGCGCGGATGTCCGCGTAATTGATGTGCCTGTTGAAGCCGACCAGCGTCGAGACCGCCGTGCGGCCCATGAAGCGCGTCCACCATTCGAGGCCTTCCGGCGGGAAACGGTCTC
>CAZULX010000524.1:0-3719 GCA_964621335.1 uncultured Streptomycetaceae bacterium | reverse complement strand
GAACCTGTCGATCCTCGTCATGCTGTCCACCTATGCGGCGCTCATGTGGCTCGACTTCTCGATCTACACGGTGATCGTGCTGTTCGGGCTTTTCGTCTCGCTCACCATGCTCGCCGTGCGTGCGCATCACCGGCGCAACGTGCGCGCCGGCGGACTGCCGACGATTCCTTCAGTGGCGCATCACTGAGGAATCCGTGACTGGTGACTGGTGACGCGTAACCGTGACGGGTGACGGGTGACTGGCAAACGCGACACGCGTCACCCTTCACTCGTCACTCGTCACCCGTCACCCGTCACCCGTCACCCGTCACTCGTCACTCGTCACTCGTCACTCGTCACTCGTCACCGTCTTCAGACGGGCTGGAACTTGAACCGCTTCACTTTCTCCATGTTCGTGCCTTCGATGCGGATGAGACGCGTCGAATCGGTGCGGCTGGGCGAATGGAGGTCGCCTTCGTTGTAGACGTGCGCGACGCCCGGGGTGAGCTTGTAGCTCTTCAGCTTGCGGACCTTGCCCGGTTTCTCGGCGCTCGCCGGCTCGAGCAGCTCCCAGTCGCTCATCGACGTCTCGCCTTTCGCCTGGCCATAGATCGCCCACGACGGGCCGTGGTCGTGAGGCGGGCTCTCTTTCGGTCCTTTGTAGTTGTGGGCGAGGATGCAGAAACCGAGGTCGGGATCCTCGTACAGTATCTTGCGCTCGGGAGTCGCATCGTCGAAATTCGTGGCGACGAAGTCCTCGTCCTTGAGCGCTTTCTGCAGCAGCGAGCACACCTTGCTGCGGCCGGCGGGATTGTTTTCCCCTTTCAGGATCTCGCTGCAGTCTTTCGCGAATGCATCCAGCGTATAGCTCATGAAGTCTCTCCTTGTGGTTTGGGGACGGTTCTAGCTTACCGCGACTCGCCGGTGCGGGCCAAGGTCGAGTCCAGCCAGTCGCAGACGACGCGGGCGAAGTCGGCTTCCACGCCGTTGTAGAAGTGATCGGCGTCGGGAACGACCGCCAGCGTGGCGCGGGCGCCCGCGGCTGCCACGATCTCTTCGGCCGGGTACAGCGCGCGCGGCTCGAGCGCTCCGCGCAAAGCGAGCACCGGTCCCGGATAGGCTTGTGCGCCCGCGACCGTGAGCGGCACGTTCTGCGCGAGGTCGACCCAGCTCGCGGCGGTGATCGCGTACCACCATCCGGGGAGCGCAATCATCGTATCGCCATTTCCTGCGGCGACGAGCCGTCGCGCCTCGGCATCGACCTCCTCGTGGCGATCACCGGCGAGCATGCCGCGCTGCGAGCTCTGGAGAAGGTAACCGCTGCCGCCGGTACCCGCGGAGCACAGCGCGAGCGCGGCGACCGCCTGCGGATGCGCCGCGGCGTAGGCCGCCGCCGCGATGCCGCCGAAGCTGTGGCCGATGAGCGCGATGCGCTCGAAGCCGCGGCGGCGAAGCTCCGCGATCCCGCCGCCGATGTCCGACTGGCTCTCGGAAAAGCGCTCCCACGCGCCGCCGTACGATTCGCGTCCGTTGCGGATCCCGCCCAGATCGTGACCGCGCCGGTTCATCGCAAGGCACGCGCAGCCGAGCGCCGAGAGGTGCGGCGGCAGGATGCGGCACGGGCCGGTGTAGAAATTCATCACCTTGCCGTGGACGATGAGCGCCGCGCAAGCCTTGTCCGCGCTCGTCGCATCGTAGAAAAGCCCTTCGAGCGGCCAGCCGTCGGCGGCGGAAAACGTGATCAGCTCGGATAGCATGCGCCGCTGAAGCCGGCTAGCGCCGCAGCCGGAAGTAGATCTCCGGCAGCTTGTTCGGCAGGCTGTTGATGTGGTCGAGCACCAGGTAATGCCCCTTGCCGAAGATCTGCGGCAGGTACTGGTTCGCCATCGTGTCGACGGTGATGCAGAAAGGATGGACCCCTTTGGCGACCGCCTCTTTAACCGCCATGCGCGTGTCTTCGTGGAGGTAGCGCCGGTCGCCGCCATCGTCGTAATCCTCGGGACGGCCGTCGGAGAGGATGAGGAGCAGCCGCCGCCGGCTTTCGATGCCATCGAACGACGCGGTTGCATGGCGGATCGCCGCGCCCATGCGCGTTGCCAGCCTCCCGGACATGCCGCCGATCTGGCTGCGCACCTCCTGCGAGAGCGGCTCGTCGAAATCCTTGATGTTGTAGTAGCTCACGTTGTCGCGGTACTTCGAGCAGAAACCGGCGATCGAGTAGCTGTCGCCCACTTCCTCCATGCTCTCGGCGAAGAGCAGCACGCCGGCGCGCACGCGATCAACGAGTCGCCCGCCGCCTTCGGGCAGGTGCTGCATGATCGAAGTCGACATGTCCGCGAGCAGCGTCACGGCGATCTCGCGCTGGCGCAATTCGCGCCGCTTGTAGATGTCCGCCTTGGGCGAGCGCCCGGCGTGCCTTTCCGCGACGTAGCTCACGACGGCGTTCAGATCCATGTCGTCCCCGTCGAGCTGACGCAACTTCGGCGCCATGCGCGTCGGCTTCTGCGACTGGATTGCTTTCTTGAGCCGCTTCAGCGCATTCGAATACTGATTCATGAGGCGGGTGGTTTCGGCCATGTTCGATTCGGCGAGCCGCTTTTCCTGCACCCAGCTCCAGTTGCGCTTGTAGCGCGACTCGCGGTAATCCCATTCGGGATACGGTATGCCTTTATCGCTTCCCGCCTTGGCGCCGCGGTCGGTGTCGCTCTTCGCCGCCGCCTGGCTCGCCGAGCCGCTGCTCTCGCCGTAACCGGCGACTTCCTCGCGCTTGCCGCTGTCCTGCTGGTCGCCGGACTCCGCGTTTTGCGGCGCTTCGGACTCCTCCTCGCCGCCTTCGTCCGGCTGGTTCTGCTGCTCTGCGCCCGACTGCGTCTGCTGCTGGTCTTCGTCCTCCTGCGGATGCGCGAGCCGGCTCGCATTGGGACTGCGCCCCGGCAGATAGGCCGCGTGGAACGCTTCGAGATCGGATACCCGCGGCAGCGCGTCCTCGGCGTAAAGGTCGGCCGCGACGCGATAAGCGTCCGCGACCGTCGCGCCCGGATCGAGGAGCGGCATGAAGCGCTCTTCGGCGCGTCCTTCGCCGCGTGCGACGCGCAGCGCGCCGTCCACGCTCGCGAGCGCAAGGTCGTAGTACGCCCCGGTCTCGTGGTGGCGCGGGCCGGTTGCACGCGCAGTGGCGGCCAGACGCTGCGGATAGTTCGGCACTTCGTGCTGCACGCGAAAGTCGACGCGCAGGTCTTCGCAGAGGTCGAACAGCAGCTGGAAGCGCAGCCCGTCGTCGCCGTAGCGCACGAAAAGCGGCGCCCACGACACCGGCCCCGCGGCGGGAAACTCGATGTGCGCGGCCGCGAAGAGCGCCTGCATGCCGGCGCGCGAGAAAGTGCCGTAGCGCATGTGCGCGGCGGCGTGCAGCACGCCGAGCACCGCCTCGTCGCGATTGCCCATGACCGCGGGGAAAAAGAGCGTGCGCCCGTCGGTCTCGACGAAAGGCCTGCCCTTCTCCGGAGACCAGCTCGATTCCTTGAGATCGAACGCGCCGCCGAACCACACGTCGAGCAGCATTTCGAGCAGCCGGTTGCGGTCGGTCAGCCGGAAGCCGGGGAGGTGCTCGAGCAGGAGCGCGAGACTCTCTTCGGACTCCAGCCTGAAATAGGCTTCGCCGCGCGCGCGTCCTGACTGCAGGATATCGGCGCCACGCAAGGCCCACGGCAGGATCGCCTGCGCGCCGAGCAGGTTACGCA
>CAZULX010000523.1:0-10987 GCA_964621335.1 uncultured Streptomycetaceae bacterium | reverse complement strand
ACTGCAGCACGTTTTCTGGCACAGAGAATTGTGCCGGGCGCCTGATGAAGACCTAACGGAGTGCGAGTTCTTCCGCCAGCAGTGTGAGGACGAGATCGCACTGCTCGAATGCGAGCTGGAAGTCCCTGCCACACATCGCGTACGCAGCCAGGCGCCGCGCAGGCCGCCAGAGCGCAGCCTTAGCAACGCCCGGCCCGCTACAACGAAAATCGGTCGACGCTGGACGCGCATGCGGAGGTAGCTAATGCTCCGCTGCGCGTTACGTGAGCCCGCTGGTGTAGTCGGGACAATCACCGGGCGAAACACAACTCGCGATTCAGAGACGAGCAACTTAGCAGAAATAGTGGGGTGCTCCCCGCTATGTGCGGCCGTGTCCGATTGCCGCTTACGTGCGCGCGTTCCAGCAGGTTTCCGCTGTCCGAAGCGTAGTCTTCGTTGATAGCGGCCCCTGTGCGCCTGCCGCAAAGAACCACGCTGAATGCGACCTTCACCCGCGCCGACCTCAACGTGGCCGCGGCTTTTGCGAACGACGCGCCGCTTGATTAGCAATTCGCCATGCGAAAGCTTCAATAAACGGGTGCCGTGCTCGAGACATCAATTTCATCACGAGGCCCACCACGCCGTCCAACCACCTCTGCTCTTGCGGTGAATCCTGCAAGCCGACAACCATCGCATCAATGCGCTTTAATTTTGCATGAGCTTGTGCTGCAGTGTGGCAGTAGCCCCGCCTCAGGGAAAGGTAATAGCTTATTCGCGGGTCGCTGTGAAATTCCTGCCACAACAGCCGTTCCTCCAAGCTAAGCTGCCTGGTGCGTGTCCGTTAAGCTCTGCACCATTCGGGTGCGGGCGGTCTGGTTAAGCACCGTACCAGCTTTCACACGTGAGTACAAGTAGGCTGTTGTGCCCCCCGTTTAGGTGCACGTTGCAATACTCTTACGGCTCCTTCGTATACATAGCCGCGTATGCAAATGAGCCTTCGCGTATCGGCACCGCAGCCATGCAGCCTCGCCTCTACGTCCGATGGTCGTTGCGACTGCAAGATGAGAACCGAGGCACAAATCCTGGAGTTGCTCTCGCCGATTTACCGCGAGCTCGGAGGAGACCCCAGCGAGCTGGTAATGGTCAAGCCATGGTACGGCGGCTGGCTCAACGCACTTCGGTTCTCGGTTCTGCGCGCCGACAATTCCACAACATGGGTTGTCGCGGGTCGATATTGATGACGAGAATAAACGCGGGCTTGCGAAAGCACTTAGCGCCTTCGCTTTTGAGTTAACGGCGCACGATGTACGTTCGCCGTTCAACAGGATTGTCGCCTCTGATACGCTCGAGCACGACAATGCTATCGTTCACGTGGACGACCTTAACGCTGACGTCTCGTCGTAGCTCCCGAAGAATAGAGATCACGCACCTGAAAACCCACGTGTCTCCCATGCCCAGCCGAGACCGCTCCGCCGTTTGTGCGAGCAAAACAAGTACGCAAGGACGTGCGCCGACACGTGGTCCGGCCTGCGGTCGGTCAACGCGCGCCGCCGATTGCACATAGCGCTCAACTCGTTTGCCGTGTCGTGTTCTTGAACACCTTTTTCGACGCTCCCCGGGGGCATGGAGCCACCGCCCCCCTTGTACTTCTGTGGAAATCGTGGTACTAACCGGCAACCGCCCAAAATGTGTGCTGCGCCGGTGTGCATGATGAGCAGAGCGCTTGCTCTTCCATTCACAGTTCATCCTGACGAGGGGGCTTACGTGATGAAAGCATTGAAGCGTTTTTGGATTCGGCAGCGCTCGCCACTTCCCCTGCAATGGTGGTTTCCCTCGCTTATTACGTGCCTGGCAGTTTTCCTGGCAGCACTCGGCATGCTCCACGCCGACGAGATCAAGTCATCGGTGCCGTTTGGATGGGGACCCGGCGTCCTCGTGTGGCCGGCGCTGCTGTTCTGGGGTGGGCTCCTCGCGTGCGGCTCGCTCGTGGGCCTCATGCTGAGCGCCCGCAGCGAAACGACCAGAGCCGGCTTGGCAGAGCTGAAGGACAGAAGCACCGAATTGCAGACGCGCATCTGGGAGTTGCCGCCGAAAGGCTTCCTCGTGACCTTCGAGGATCTGTTCCGGGTGAGCTTCGATGTCGATTCCCGCGCGGGCGACAGCGAAGACGGGCTCAAGGCGTCGATCGTGGTGGCGCTCGGCGGAATCGCGTCTCTGGTAAGAGCCTTCAGCAGCCGTGGCGACGGTGCCCACTACTTCATTAACCTGATGGTATTCCGGCCCGCAGCGCAGATTCGGCCGGAAGACCTCGAGAAGCACGTCCTCTTCGTCGAGCCGGGCGCCAATCCGAACACTTGGGACGGCGTGCTCCAGCTGCGAAAGGAGTTCGCTTATCGTTTCGACCACGACCATGTGGAGCTAGACGCGGAGGTCGAACCAATCATGCTTGCCATACCCGAACCGGGGTATCGCATGGACAGCGGCAAGCCAACGCTGCTTCCGGGGGCGCCTTCGGTCTTCTGCGACCCGACGCGATGCGCCGGCTTCGAAAACACGCTCGAGCTAGCGGCATGGTGTCGCCAACACTTGGCGCTGCGCTCCTCGGTAGCCGATGACATCGAGCGCTACTACGCTGCCGGCGCTGGAACGGCTATCAGGAGCTTCATCTGCATGCCCATCGTCGTTACGCCGCCAGGCGGCAGCCCGATTACGATCGGTGTATTGAATATCCAGTCGAGCCGTCCGGGTTTCCTGCCGGGCGAGCAGGCACGTCACTTCATACCACTCGCGACGCCTTTCGTCCTGCTGGTCGGACGCTCACTCTCGAAATACCGCGTCATTCCCAAGGCCGTCCCCGCAGCAGTTCCCAGAGCCGCTGCAATCGCATAACGAGACTTGAAGGAGACGCTTTGAACGCAAAATCCGAGACTATGTCGTTCGACGCGATGGTAACTGAGGCCTTGGCGCGAATGAAGGACACGACTGCTGTCGCCCACTCCTACGAGGTGGACCGCCAAAACGGGCAGTGGATCGTGAGGCGCGCGAGCACGACGAAAGGCTTTACCGCCGACATTGTAGACAGGCATGTCATTGGGGCAGCCGGGAACTGAGGGACTTCGCTGACGACGATGTTTGATCGATGCGCGCGCTACAGGCGCAGCGCAGCATCTGCCGGTATCGGAAGACAAAGGTTGTTTCGTATCGCGGAGAGTTACATTCCGACGCGGACCCCGCTGCATGGCCAAGCAAAGTCAAACTCGCGGCGTCTGCTGGGTCTATGGGGCTTCTCGACGTTCGCGAAGTGGCTACACGTGCGACGCGACGAAAGCAGTGAGCCCCTGCTGCGCTGCTGTCGACTGCTGGCAGCCCGGTGCACCTGCGCCGTTCTTCTACGTGAATGCGCAATATCTCGTCCAGACCGGAGGCCTTGGACGCCTCGCGCTCCCTTTTATCCTGTGCTACTGCCTCCCTGCTGCGCGAAGCTACGCGCAGGCGTCTTGCTCCCGGGGCAGAAAACGCGTCGCGGCTCGCGCCATATTGGGCGTTAGGGAGCGCCGTTTCAAGAACGGCTTGTACTTTCTTACGATTAGTCCTATTCTGCCCTTGCTTTACGTACGAGAGCACTAGGCGTATCGACGCATGTGATCAACATCAATCAGGAGGCGCCATGTTCAACCGTGATGTGATATCAGGAAAAAAGGCTGACAGCTCAAACAGCGATCCGCGTTCGGTAAACGTTACACCCGGCTTAGGGGCCGCACCGTCTGTTCGGCCACAGCCTGGGACTTCGAACTCCGGCAATGCTCCCAGCGAACTCGCGAAGAAGGCGACGAACTGGGAAGAGCCCGTCGGTAGCAAGCTCGTCGTGGGACCAGACATAAAGCTGAAGGGTGTTGAGATCACCGACTGCGATACGCTCTTCGTGGAAGGGCGCGTGGAAGCCTCAATGGATAGCCGCGTGGTTCAGATTGCCGAGCACGGCGTATTTTCTGGTACAGCCACGATGGATGTGGCAGAGATCTGGGGCCGCTTTGAAGGCGAGCTGACGGCGCGAAAGCATCTCGTGATCCACGCCACTGGGCGCGTCTCCGGCCATATCCGTTATGGCAGCATCCGCATCGAAGAAGGTGGTGAACTGTCGGGTGAGGTGAGCACCGTTGCACGGGCACAACCAACTCCGCGCCAGTCCCCAGACGCTGCAACGCCTAACGCGGCGGTAGCGGTGACGGCGTATGAGCCAATGGCTGCCGCGAAGGAGAAAGGCAAGGCCGGTGCTAGCATACTCTGACGTGTAGATGCTTGCGTGCGTGGCGCTCGGCTGGAGCATACAGTCGCGGCGGGCTAAGCTTAGCACCACGCCCTATTTTTCATTGCCTTCAGACCGCGCCCGCCTGCTCGGTGAGCAGCGCGATAAACTGCTCGTATTCGCGCAGGAATCGCTCCGCAGTAGCCTCAGCGTCGCGATCTTGAGCCGCCCGCGCGGCCTGCAGTCTTTCGGTCCAAAATTTTTGCCGACCCTGCGCTGATCGCAAAAGCAGCGCACTACCTTTTCGCGCTTCCATGTAATTCCCCTTTTGAGCAGAGCCCGATACCAACCAAGCGGGTGCTGAACGCGTTTACGGCAAATGGATCGCGTGCATCGCGACTCTCCGGGATTCAGCGCCTCATCACGCCTGACGCGCTGCGAGATGCTTCATTAAGCTCTCCGTTTATGTCCCTAGTCCCCCAACGGGCGATTCGGCGCAGCACCGACGACGATGGGCGCATAACCGTTGCTTCTGGCGTCATCCAGGCATTCGAGGAGCGTGGCCAAGCTCAAGGCAGAGCGTTGCACGAGCTCGCGCGGGTGCTGGGCTGCATGTGAAGCCATTTCCACCCTGTTGATGTTCTCGTAAAATGCCAGCCAGCCATCTGTCCGGCTCCTTGACGGTTCCGTATTCATGTCGCCCGTGCGGGCTTAAACACCAAGACTGTTCTGGGCCATGCCGCGCCGCTCAGTACTACGATGCGCGCGCGGGATGGATGAATAGCACGTGCTTTCAAGCTTCCGCTTATTACGGCAGCGCTCTTGCGTGCTTGAGTGTCGCCGCTTTGGCAGACACATTTCTTTGCATTCGGAATAGCCCGGCGCTGTTACTGCCCGACAGAAGGTCTATCTCGCAGCTGACCCGTACGAGGTGTAGCGCCTCAGAGCGCGCATCCGCCTGTTTGCGGTGACCCCGCGTTCGCTTGCGACGTTACGCCAGCGGCTTAGGATGTGACTGATCGCATATGCAGGCGCTCACTGATGGCTTCGACACAGTCGCACAAAAAAAGTGAACTAAATCACGGAATGCGCCTGCGCCGGCGGCAGATGCCGTCACCACCTGCTGACCCCCGACTGTTGGTCCGATCAGCTGAACCGAAAAACCCGCAGGGAACGTCACGTGGAACGCGCAGGGACGCGTTGCCTTTTTTCATCGGCTGCCGTCAAACTTAAGACTTTGATTCCTCAGCCCTTGGCTCCGGAGCCCCAAACGATAGGCGAGCACATCAAGCGGCAACGCCGCCAGTTTGGGCTCACCCAAAAGGCCGTAGCGCGAGTTGTCAAAGTGCCCCAGGCATCCCTTATCAACTGGGAGCGCGGCCGTCTGCAGCCATCCAGAGCCAGCACGCTATCGCGGGTAATCGAGTTCTAGGTTATGACCCCTTGCCTGGAGGTGACACGATCCCGGAACTGCTTCGACCAAAGCGTCGGCAGATGGGCTGGGCCAGTGCGAACTCGCAGAACACCTTGGCGTCGACCGCTGCACCGTCACCAGTTGGAAGGCGGTGGCACGATTTTGTCGAAAGCGCACCGGCACCTGATGGCTGGATTCCTGGGACCTTCCGTCGGCGACATCGATGCTGCGATCCGCTGAGTGACGTGGCGCGGAACTCCCGGAAGAATAGTGCGGGCAATTCTCGGCATAGACCATCGCAGAAAAATATGTGCGTCCCTATGTTGGCGGGAGCGTACGGTATCGAAGTGCTTCGGCTAAGTGGGCAGCAGAGATTTTTTCTGCATGGGCGAGATCCGCAATGGAGCGCGCGAGTTTCAGAATGCGATCGTAGCCGCGGGCTGAAAGCCCGAACTTCATGATGGCCCGGTTCAACAAGTCGATTCCGGCTTGATCAGGTAAGCAGTACTGTTCGATCTCGGACGCCGCGAGCCTTGCGTTTTCCTTTCCCTGACGCGCGATCATGCGTGCGCGAGCGCGTTCCACGCGCGCCCTAATCACAGGCGACGGCTCGCCGGGAGTAGTGCTCGATAAATCTTGCGTCGGCAGCGCAGGCACCTCGATCTGAATGTCGATGCGGTCGAGGAGCGGCCCCGAGATGCGGCTTCGGTAACGCAGAACTTGATCGGGCGTGCACCTACACCGCCCAGAAAAATGACCAAAATAGCCACAGGCGCACGGGTTCATCGCGCCCACGAGCTGGAAGACGGCCGGGAACTCCGCCTGCCGGGCTGCGCGGGAGATGCTGACGCGGCCGGATTCCAGCGGCTCGCGCAGCACTTCGAGCACCCGGCGGTCGAATTCCGGCAGCTCGTCCAGAAAAAGCACGCCGTGCATGGCCATCGAGATCTCGCCCGGACGGGGATCGCTGCCGCCGCCCACGAGCGCAACCGCGGACGCCGTATGGTGAGGGGCACGATAAGGCCTTTGCCGCCACGTCGAGAGGTTGAAGCCTCGCGTTCCCACCGACTGGATCGCCGCCGTCTCGAGCGCCTCCTGCTGCGTCATCGGCGGCAACAGTCCCGGCAGCCGCGCAGCGAGCATGGTCTTGCCGGTGCCGGGCGGGCCGAGCATGAGCACGCTGTGTCCCCCGGCGGCCGCGACTTCGAGCGCGCGCTTGGCGTGCGCCTGGCCTTTCACGTCCTGCATTTCGGCATAGGCAGGAACGGTTGCGGGCGGCGATCCGGCGTAGCGGTCGAGGGGCTCGCGGCCGGCGAAGTGGGCGCAGACGTGGAGCAGGGTGTCGGCCGCATAGACGCTCGCGCCTTCGACGAGCGCGGCCTCGGGCGCGTTCTCGCGCGGCAGCACGAACGCGCGCCCGGCCTCACGGGCGCCCAAGGACATGGCGAGCGCTCCGCGCACCGGCCGCAAGTTGCCTGCGAGCGCGAGCTCGCCTGCAAACTCGAAACCCTCGAGCCCTTCGGGAGGGAGCTGGCCCGTCGCGACGAGGATGCCAAGGGCGATCGGCAGGTCGAAACGGCCCGACTCCTTGGGCAGGTCCGCGGGCGCGAGATTCACCGTGACGTGCCGCGCGGGAAAATCGAAGCGCGCGTTCTGCAACGCCGCGCGCACGCGATCGCGCGCTTCCCTCACTTCGGCTTCGGGCAGTCCGACGATCGTGAAGCTCGGCAGGCCGTTGGCCAGATGCACCTCGACCGTGACGGGCGGCGCGTGCATTCCTGAGAGCGCGCGGCTGTAGAGGACCGCAAGCGCCATGTGAAATCCGCGAGCTGTGGCGATGAAGGCTTAACGCCCGAGGCTGTCGCGCGGGAAACACGCGGCAGGTACTACTGACGGCTTAGAGCTCGGTGTGTTTGCGCTCGAGCTCGGCGACCTGCGCTTCGAGCTGTGCGAGCTTCTCGCGCGTTCGCAGCAACACCTGGCGCTGCACGTCGAACTCCTCGCGGGTGACCAGGTCGAGACGCGAGAAAAAGCCCGCCAGCAAGGCGCGCAGGTTTTTATCGAGGTCCGCTGCGGGGCTTTGCGCGAGCAACTCGCGCACGCGGCGGTCGATGTCCTTGAGGATGTCCTGGTCCATGTGACGGGTTTCCAAAGGGGATGACGATTCTCGCACAGCCCGGTGCGTGGTCTTACGCGGCCTACGCGGCCCGTCGACATCCGCCGTATCCCAAGGGTGGCGCCCCAGCACGGTGCGCGCCCCCCATAGGCCGCCTCACTATGGTGCGTCGCGCGCACTTCCCCGGACCGCTTGTTCGGTAACTCTTTGTGACGGCGGGCCTTTTTTACTGGCACGGTCCGTGCTGAACCGGGCGCGCACGTACTTCCTCACCAAAAAGAAAGGGACACCATGTTCAGAAAGACCGTGATCGCGGGCGTACTGGCGACGGCCTTCGCACCAGGGATGGCAACCGCGGCCGAGCCGACACCCGAGCATACGCTCAGCGGAAACCTGGGCTTCTTCAGCCAGTACATATTTCGCGGCCTCACGCAAACGAACAGGGAGCCCGCCATTCAGGGCGGCTTCGACTACGCGCATGCCAGCGGCTTCTACGCCGGCACGTGGGCTTCGAACATCAGTTGGCTGCGCGACGGCGGTGCATACAGAGCCGGCGGCAGCGGCGAATTCGATTTCTACGGCGGCTACAAGCCGACGATCGGCGACTTCACGTTCGACATCGGAACGCTCTACTACTGGTATCCGGGCGATCCCACGCTGACCGCGCCGGGCGCGGCGGCATCGAATCCGAAGGCGAACAGCTGGGAAGTGTACGGCGGCGTCGCCTGGAAGTGGTTCTCGGCCAAATACTCATACAGCCTCAAGGACGAGATCTTCGCCGTCAACGATGCGGGAGGCAGCTGGTATCTCGATCTCGGCGTCGCAGTGCCGCTGGGCGACCTTGCCAAGGAGCTGACGGGCTTCACGCTCTCGGCGCACTGGGGCAAGCAAAAGTATCGCGGCACCGACCCCCGCAACGTCGCCGTCGCCGGCATCCAGCAGAGCAACGAGCAGCTATTCGGATACGAGGACTGGAAAGTAGGCCTTTCCTACGCCCTGCCCCAGAACTTCACGGTCGGCGCGTTCTACACCGACACCTCCGGCGCCAATCCTCTCGGATACGGCAGCGTTCCCGAAGGCGGCGTCTTCCCGCGCAATATCGCGAAGGGCACCGGCACGATTTACATCCAGAAGACCTTCTAGCGTCGAGCCCGGGACCCAAGGGTCCCGGCTTCCTTCAAAAACGGGGAACTCACATGAAACTGGTTACCGCAATCATCAAGCCATTCAAGCTCGACGAAGTGCGAGAAGCCCTTTCGGCCATCGGCGTGACCGGTATCACCGTCACCGAGGTGAAAGGCTTCGGGCGGCAGAAAGGCCACACCGAGCTCTATCGCGGTGCGGAGTACGTCGTCGACTTTCTGCCGAAAGTGAAAATCGAGGCCGCGGTCAAGACCGACATGCTGGAGCAGGTCGTCGAGGCGATCGAAAAGTCGGCGAACACGGGGAAGATCGGCGACGGCAAGGTATTTGTCTTCGATCTCGAGCAGGTGATCCGCATCCGCACCGGCGAAACCGGCGCTGAAGCGCTCTAGGAGAGGCAACAACATGAAAAAGCTGATTTCCATACTTGCGCTGTTCTTCGCGTGCGCCGTCGCCGGCCTGCCCGCGTACGCGCAGGACAAGGCCGCGGACAAGCCAGCGGTCACGGCGCCGGCTGCGGCTGCGCCTGCCGCGGCGGCGCCTGCTGCGACACCCGCGCCCGTCCCGAACAAGGGCGACGTCGCGTGGATGCTCGTGTGCACGCTGCTCGTCATCATGATGAGCATCCCCGCGCTCGCGCTCTTCTACGGCGGGATGGTGAGGGCGAAGAACATGCTCTCGGTGCTGATGCAGGTGTTCGTAACATTCTCGCTGATCGTGGTGCTGTGGTGCGTATACGGCTACAGCCTCGCGTTCACCGAAGGCAACGCCTTCTTCGGAGGCTTCGACCGCTTGTTCCTTTCCGGCACGATAGACCCCAAAGGCGAGTTCGCGATGGGCGCGACCTTCAGTAAAGGCGTCGTCATACCCGAGCTCCTCTTCGTCGCGTTCCAGGCGACTTTCGCCGCGATCACGTGCTGCCTCATCGTCGGGGCGTTCGCAGAGCGCATGAAGTTCTCCGCCGTGCTGGTCTTCATGGTCGTGTGGTTCACCTTCGCCTACCTGCCGATAGCGCACATGGTCTGGTTCTGGCCCGGCCCGGATGCCTATACCGCCGCCAATCTCGTCGACGGGCTCAACGCCAAAGCGGGTTTGCTCTGGCAATGGGGCGCCCTCGACTTCGCGGGCGGCACGGTGGTGCACATCAACGCCGGCATCGCCGGTTTGGTGGGCGCTTACATGGTGGGGAAACGCATCGGCTTCGGCCGTGAAGCGATGACGCCGCACAACGTCCCGATGACGATGATCGGGGCATCGCTCCTGTGGGTGGGCTGGTTCGGCTTCAATGCGGGCTCCGCGCTCGAGGCCGGCAACTCCGCCACGCTCGCTTTCATCAACACCTTCCTCGCCACGGCGTGCGCAGTGCTGTCGTGGACCTTCGGCGAATGGATGATCAAAGGCAAGCCTTCGATGCTCGGTGCGGCCTCGGGTGCGGTCGCAGGGCTGGTCGCGATCACGCCGGCAGCAGGCAACGTCGGCATCATGGGCGCCTTCGTGATCGGCCTCTCGGCGGGCCTCGTGTGCCTGTGGGGTGTCAACCAGCTGAAGCGCATGCTCGGCGCTGACGATTCGCTCGACGTCTTCGGCGTGCACGCGGTCGGCGGCATACTCGGGGCGCTCCTCACCGGCGTGTTCTGTGCGCCGGCGCTCGGCGGTCCCGGCTTTGTCTCGGACTGGGTCACGGGCGCGATCGTCAGCGCAGGCGATTACTCGATCGCGGGCCAGGTGCTCACCCAGGCGAAAGCGGTCGGCGTGACGATCATCTGGACCGGGGTCGTCGCATGGATCGCCTACATGATCGCGAACGTGGTCGTCGGGCTCCGGGTTACGGAGGAAGAGGAGCGCGAAGGCCTCGACGTCCGCTCACACGGAGAAACGGCGTACCACACCTGATCGCTGCATTGGCAGCGACGGCGGTAAATCGGGGTAGGGGGCGCTCAACGCTGAGCCGTGGTGGAACGCGGGCGCCTCGCACATGAACGCCGCCTTCCCCAAAGCTTGGTTTGACTCACTGGGGCTGGTGTCGCTGCTCGATACCGTGCAGCGTCTCCAGCGCCTTTCTTGACCCGCCGTATGCGGAACCGCATGT
>CAZULX010000522.1:0-5301 GCA_964621335.1 uncultured Streptomycetaceae bacterium | reverse complement strand
ACTTAATACCAAACTGATGCCGGGTGCTCCGAGGAGGCCGCTGAACATCGCGGACGGGCGGCCGATGTCTTCAGCTCATGACCGATAAGCTCAAAAGCCTGCGCGAAAAAATCGACGCGCTCGATGGACGCATCGTGAAGCTGCTCTCGGAGCGCGCTCGGCTCGCCCAGCGCGTGGGGCATGCGAAGAACGGCGCAGTGGTGTATCGGCCCGAGCGTGAAGCACAGGTGCTGCGACGCGTGGCCGAGCTCAACCCCGGACCTCTGGCGGACAAAGCGCTCCAGCGCATCTACACCGAGATCATGTCCGCGTGCCGCGCGCTGGAAGATCAGATGACCGTGGCGTTCCTGGGCCCCGAGGGCACCTACAGCCAGGAGGCCGCGCTCAAGCACTTCGGCGGCGTGGTGCCGCTCGCGCCGTGCCCCTCGATCGACGACGTTTTCCGGCGCACCGAGACCGGCGCGGTCGGTTACGCCGTGGTGCCCGTTGAAAACTCGACTGAGGGCGCCGTCGGGCGCACGCTCGATCTCCTCCTGACGACGCCCGCGCGCGTGTGCGGCGAAGTGATGCTCCCGATACGCCAATGCCTGATGGCGAAACGCGCGGGCCTCGAGGCCGTGCGCAAGGTTTATTCGCACACGCAAAGCCTCGCGCAATGCCAGCGCTGGCTCGCCGCGCATCTGCCGCGTGCCGAGAGAATCGCAGTGGTGAGCAACGCCGAAGCCGCGCGCGTCGCGGCGAAGGAGCGCGGTGCTGCGGCGATCGCAAGCCGCACCGCCGCCGACCTCTACGGGCTCCAGCTCCTCGCGCGCAACATAGAAGACGAGGCGAAGAACACGACACGCTTCCTCGTGATCGGCAGCCACGAGGCTGCGCCGTCGGGCAAGGACAAGACTTCGCTCATCCTTTCCACGCGCAACGTGCCCGGGGCCGTGCACGATCTCCTGACGCCGCTCGCCGCGAACGGCGTCAGCATGACGAAGCTCGAATCGCGGCCCGCGCGCACCAGCCTGTGGGAATACGTGTTCTACGTCGACATCGAAGGCCACGGCAAGGACGCCAACGTCGCGCGCGCGCTCCAGGCGCTCGAGCGCAAGGCTTCGCTCTTCAAGAACCTCGGGTCGTACCCCGCCGCGGTGAATTGATGTCGATCTGCGAATTCGCGCCGCGCTACATCAAGTCCATCGCGCCCTACCAACCGGGTAAGCCGATCTCGGAGCTCGCGCGCGAGATGGGTCTCGACGAGGCAGGCATCGTCAAGCTCGCATCGAACGAAAATCCGCTCGGCGTGAGCCCTAAAGCGCAGGCGGCGATCCGCGCCATGCTCGGCGATCTCGGGCGCTATCCCGACGGCAACGGCTTCGAGCTGAAGCAGGCGCTCAACCGCCGCTACGGCATCGCGATCGACGGCATCGTGCTCGGCAACGGCTCCAACGACGTCCTCGATCTCGCCGCGCGAGCGTTTCTGACGCCGAACGACGAAGCGGTCTATTCGCAGCACGCGTTCGCGGTGTATCCGCTGGCGGTGCAGGCGATCGGCGCCCGCGGCATCGAAGTGCCGGCGCGCGCCTATGGACACGACCTCGACGCGATGGCGCGCGCGGTAACCCCAAGAACGCGCATCGTTTTCATCGCCAACCCCAACAACCCGACCGGCACGCTTGCCGCGGAGCACGCGCTCGAGTCTTTCATCGCCGCGATGCCCTCGCACGTCCTCGTCGTGCTTGACGAGGCGTACAACGAGTACCTGCCGCCCGAAGCGCGGACCGATACGCTCGCCTGGCTCGAGCGCTATCCGAATCTCGTCATCACGCGCACGTTCTCTAAAGTGTATGGGCTCGCGGGATTGCGAGTCGGCTACGCGTTCGCGTCGCCCGCGGTCGCCGACCTCATGAACCGCGTGCGTGAGCCTTTCAACGTGAACAGCGTCGCGCTTGCCGCCGCTGCTGCGGCGCTCGAAGACACCGATTTCGTTCGCGAAAGCTACGAGCTCAACCGCGCCGGCATGCGGCAGGTGACCGACGGACTCTCGGCGCTGGGTCTCGAATACATCCCGTCGCACGGCAACTTCGTGAGCTTCGAAGTCGCTGACGCGGCCGATGTGTTCCAGAAGCTCCTGCGCTCCGGCGTCATCGTGCGTCCCATCGCCGGTTACGGCATGCCGCGCCACCTGCGCGTGTCGATCGGACTGAAAAGCGAGAACGCGCGGTTTCTCGAAAGCCTCGGGAAAGCGCTTCAGTGAGCGACGCGTCTCGCATCGGCAAGCTCGTCGTCGTCGGCGTCGGCCTGATCGGCGGCTCGTTCGCGCTTGCGCTCAAGGAAGCGGGCCGGGTCGGTCGCGTGACGGGCGTCGGACGCAGTCGCGAGAACCTCGAGGCTGCGCTCGAGCTCGGCGTCATCGACGAAGCGACCGGCGATGCCGCGCAAGCGGTGCGCGATGCGGACCTCGTGCTCATCGCCACGCCGGTCGGGCAGATGCCCGAAGTCATGGCGCATATCGCGCCCGCGCTCAGTCGCCGCACCGTCGTGACCGACGGCGGGAGCACGAAGCAGGACGTCATCGCCTACGCGAAGCGTTTCCTGGGCGAGCATTTCGAGCGCTTCGTTCCGGCGCACCCGATCGCCGGCACCGAAAGGAGCGGGGCGGCCGCCGCTTTTCCCGAGCTCTACCGCGACCGGAACGTGATCCTCGCACCGCAACCGGAGACGAGCGCGAGCGCGCTCGAGCTCGTGCGGAGCGCCTGGCAGGCGTGCGGCGCGCAGATCGTCGAGCTCGATGCGAAACGCCACGACGAGATCTTCGCCGCGGTGAGTCACCTTCCCCACGTAATCGCATTCGCGCTCGTCTCGATGCTCGCTAAGCGCGACGACGCCGCCACGTTGCTGGGCTTCTCGGGCGGCGGGCTGCGCGATACGGTGCGCATCGCCGGCAGCTCGCCGGAGATGTGGCGCGATATCTGCATCGCCAACCGCGATGCGCTCATCAGTCTGCTCGACGATTACGTGCAGGAGCTCGAGCGCGCGCGCGGCGCCATCCAAAGCGGCGACGGCAACGCGCTCGAAGGCATGTTCGAGCGCGCGCGCACTGCACGCAGGCGATGGCTGCTCAAAGAGCCGGGCTGAAAGCGGGCGCATGAGCGCGCTCGAGCTCGCTCCGATCGTGCGCGTGCGTGGCACGGTGCGGCTGCCAGGATCGAAAAGCATTTCCAACCGCACGCTCCTCCTGGCCGCGCTCGCCGACGGCGATACCCGCGTGCGCGACGTGCTCGAGTCCGACGACACCGGGCACATGCTCGATGCGCTGCGCGCGCTCGGCGTCGAGGTTGCCGATGAAGGCGCGAACACCCTGCTGGTGCGAGGCACCGGCGGCGCTCTGCCCGTGCGCAAAGCCGATTTGTTCCTCGGTAACGCCGGAACGGCCTTCAGGCCGCTGACGGCGGTGCTGGCGATTGCAGGCGGCGAGTACCGGCTGACCGGGGTCCCGCGCATGTACGAACGACCGATCGGAGATCTCGTCGATGCGCTGCGCGCGATCGGCGCGCGCATCGATTACCTGGGTTCCGAAGGCTTTCCTCCGCTGCAGATCCACGCGGGCCGCATCGAGCCCGAGGGACCGGCGAGGATACGCGGCGCGGTCTCGAGCCAGTACCTCACGGGGCTGCTGATGGCGCTTCCCCTCACGGGACGCGCACGCGTCGTGGAAGTCGAAGGCGAGCTGATATCCCGCCCCTACGTGGAAATCACGCTCAACACCATGCGCCGGTTCGGCGTAGACGTGGAGCGGCTCGACTGGACGCGCTTCACGGTTCCGGCCGCGCGCTATCGCTCGCCCGGCGAGATTTTCGTCGAGGGCGATGCGTCGTCCGCGTCGTACTTTCTCGCGGCGGGCGCCATCAGCGGGCTCACGGGGGGCGGCCCGGTACGAGTCGAAGGCGTGGGGCGTTCGAGCATACAGGGCGACGTGCGCTTCGCCGAAGTGCTGGAGCGCATGGGCGCGCACATCACGATGGGTGAGAACTGGATCGAAGCGAAGGCGGGCGCCGATGCAGCGCGCAGCGGCAAGTTGAAGGCGCTGGATGCCGACCTGAACCATGTGCCCGATGCCGCCATGACCGCGGCCGTCGCAGCGCTTTTCGCCGATGGCACGAGCACGCTGCGCAACATCGCGAGCTGGCGCGTGAAGGAGACCGATCGCATCGCGGCGATGGCGACCGAGTTGCGGAAGCTCGGCGCGAGCGTGGTAGAGGGCGCCGATTTCCTGCGTATCACGCCGCCCGCGGGCTCGCGGCTCACGCCGCACGCGGCAATCGACACCTACGACGATCACCGCATGGCGATGTGCTTTTCACTCGCCGCGCTGGGCAGGGTGCCGGTGCGCATCAACGATCCGGAGTGCGTGCGCAAAACCTTTCCCGACTATTTCAGGGTCTTCGGATCCATCAGCGAGCCCCATCCATGAGCGACGCGCTCGCGCCGGTGGTCGCCATAGACGGTCCTTCCGCATCCGGGAAAGGCACGGTCGCGCGCAAGGTCGCGGAGGCGCTCGGTTTTCACTTCCTGGACAGCGGCGCGCTTTATCGGCTCGTCGCGCTCGCCGCTATGGACGCTGGAGTCGACCTCGAAAACGCTTCAAGTATTGCGGATATTGCACGGAATCTGGATGTTAAGTTCGACGGGGAATCGATTCAGCTCGAAGGCCGCGACGTGTCGACCGCGATTCGCGAAGAGCGCGTGAGCGGCGGCGCGTCGAAAGTGGCCGCCCTGGTGCCGGTGCGTGAAGCGCTGCTCGAGCGCCAGCGGGCGTTCCGCGAAGCGCCCGGCCTGGTCGCCGACGGCCGCGACATGGGGTCGGTCGTTTTCCCCGACGCGACCCTCAAAATCTTCCTCACCGCGGACCCCGGAGAACGGGCGCGAAGGCGCTATAAGCAGTTGATGGAAAAAGGATTGGGTGCTAGTATTAACGCCCTTTTGCAGGAGATACACGAGCGAGATGCCCGCGACAGCGGGCGCGCCGCCGCCCCCCTGCAAAAGTGTGCGGATGCCATCGAGCTCGATACCACGGCCATGAGCGTGGAAGCGGCGGTGGCGCGAATTCTGGCGTTGTACAAAGAGAGGCACCAGAGACGTAACTGAGGCGCCATGAGCCCCCCGGCTCGTGGTTTTTCCAACCGACCCGTCCCCCCGGACGGATACCTAACTCCCTGAATTCCCAATGATGAAAACCGCTACCCCGGCCGCTGCCGCGCCCACTGAAAGTTTCGCCGCCCTGTTCGAGGAAAGCCTGTCCCGCAAGGAGATGCG
>CAZULX010000521.1:0-3500 GCA_964621335.1 uncultured Streptomycetaceae bacterium | reverse complement strand
ACACGTGTGCGTTGCTGCCAGAACGGTCGATAACGCGAAGCGGGGCGCAGCTGATATCGCGAATATCAGCAAGCCACGCGACAAAGTTAGCGGCCGTTCTGGCTGCAACCCTTCGGGCTGGCACGACTTTT
Organism: uncultured Streptomycetaceae bacterium; assembly: GCA_964621335.1. Classification (GTDB taxonomy): domain Bacteria; phylum Pseudomonadota; class Gammaproteobacteria; order Burkholderiales; family SG8-41; genus JAQGMV01. The sequence goes on along the minus strand of CAZULX010000521.1, from coordinate 3,369 downwards.
CGCCCAGCTCTGCGTCGTGCTCCTAGACAATATTCGCGATATTGCCGTCGTCGCACTCCTTGATCTGAGCGAAAATCGTGACAGCGCATCACGCGTTTCATTATGTTAGGGGCTCTACCGAGCGGTCGAACCGTTCGATACGGGACGGACGAGCCTCAGGATAACGCAGAACCATCCAGGGCGGACTCCTGGAGGTCGAGGTCCGGCGTCAGGAAACAGTCCGGTAACGCGACCGATCTCAAACGTTCGTTCACGAGCTTCTCGAGGAGCGCCGGCAGGACGGCGAGCACCATTGCCTGGCCCTCCGGTGTCCGCGCGGAGCCGCCGTCGTGCAACAGCAGTATGTCGCCCGCTGCCAGTCCCAGGGTGAGCCTCCCGAGCGCCACTCGCGGGTCTCGGCACACCGTGTCGTAACAGCGCCGCGTCCACGACACATAGCGCAATCCGCGAGTCGCCAGCACCGGGTCGAGCAGCGGGCTGCGAAATCCCGCCGGCGCGCGGAAAAACGCGGGAGCGCGGCCGGTGTGCGCGGCGATGATCGCTTGCGCGGCATCGACGTCGCGCGCCAACCGTGCGGATCCGTAGAAGGCGAAAGCAGGCGAGTGGCGATGGCTGTGGTTCTCCACGCTGTGCCCGCGCCGTACGATTTCCTGGACGATCCCGGGAAAAGCCGCTGCTTTCTCGCCGATGCAGAAGAAGCTCGCTTTCATGCGATAGCGATCGAGCAGGTCGAGCACCTGTGGCGTGATTTCAGGGTCGGGACCGTCGTCGAACGTCAGGACGACAGCGCCGCCTCCGGCGACGGCGGCCGGCACACGGGAGAGATTGGGGCCCAGCAAGCGGCCACGCAGCGAGAAGACACCGCCGATCAGAACCAGATGGTTGGCGGCGAGTGCGGTTGCGACCCACGCCCAGAGTCCGGGCTGGACCGCCAGTGCCAGCAGGCTCATCGCGTGCACTGCGAGGGTGAGACGAATCGCAGGCGAGCGGTGCCTGCCTCGCAGATGTGCGCTGCCTCGCGTGCGATCGCCCGTCATCATGTCTTCCCGTGCTTCGCTGTGCGCGGCGCTTCCCCGCCGCCTGCGAACAGATCTCGATCGAGCAGCTTCTCCCACAGAGCACACCACGTACTCCAGTCGTGCCCGCCGGCGATGGTTACGATCCGGGCCGGCGGTAGACGAGCGGCGAGTATCTCGCTCGCGGCCACGAAGCGATCGCCCGTGCCGTAGCCGAGATGGATTTGCGGTAACGCGGGGTCTTCGGCTGCGTAGGCCTTCAGCCACGCGAGCAATGAACGCTCGTCGTCCTGCGGGCCGATCGCGCCCGGCTGCCAGCGATCGATCCCGCCGGCGCGTACGATCTCCCCGATCGTGCCTTGCACACCCAGAAAAGGAGCGAGCACCACGACGCCTGCGATCTCATCCGGGTGCGCTCGCGCATGGATCAACGCACCCATGCCGCCGAGCGAGATGCCCAGGAGCCAGATACGCTCGTACCCCTCGGCCCGGGCGGGCGCGATGATGTCCTCGCTCAGACGCTCGGCCAGGTTGCGCTCGAGGTAGTAGCCGAGGTGCGCATCGACTGCGACCGTGTCGACCGGCAGTTTGCGCTGTCGCAGCGCCGCGACGAATCCCTGGCGCGCGAAGTCGTGCGGCTTGTGCGTGGCCCCGGGCAGCATCACGAGCAGTGCGTTGTCGCCCGCTCGCGGCGCTTGCCGGTCGTAGATCGCATCCATAGTGGCTTTACCGGGCTTGCGAAGGTGCCTGCGAGATGAAGATCGCCGAGAACACGAAGCTCAGTATCGCCCCCAGGCCGACGGTCGAGCCCAGCGCGCTCAGCACTGGAACACTGGAGAAGGACAGCACCCCGAATCCCAGCACCGTCGAGAGCGTCGCGAACGAGACCGACAGGATGGTGCGGCCGCGGTCCTCGGTGGAGGTGCGGTAGCGTTCGAAGAAAAGCGAGTAGTTGGATCCCACCGCAATCACGAGGAGGAGCCCGACCAGATGGAAGATCGAGAGGCTCCCCATGGCGAGCAGCAGCACCGCGAAAGTCACGGTCACCGCCGCGGCGAGCGGCGCCACCACCGAAAACACTCGCCGCAGCGAGCGCAGCGCGAGGAGTAAGAGGAGGAGGATGGCGGCAGCGCCCAGGAGAGCGTGGCCCAGCGCTTCACGGCGATAGGTGCGGAACATGTCGTCGGTCGCAGTCTTAAGGTCGAGCAGCACGATCTCTGTGCCGGTCTGCTGTGCGAGCGCGCTGCGAAGGGCTTCCGCATCGGTCACTCCGCGCAGCGGCAGTATCGCAGCCCAACCGCCGCCGCGCCGAACCAGCAAGGAGTCGACCTTCAGCGCGAGGCGGGTGCCTTCCAGGCTCTCGCGCTCGAGCAGGGCGGCGCTTTTCGCGGCGTGCGCATCGCGCAGAAACGGTTCGAACACGGTTGCCCGAAAAGGCAGGCCGCTCGATGCCTCGTGCAGATTTGCGCGCAGGACTTCGGGCGCAGGAATGGCCGCCTGACGCGCACGCTGGGTCTCGAGGCTCGGCAGATAAAGCGAGGGCGAGTCGAAACCGATGAGTGACTTCCGCTCGACGGCCTGCTGAAGAATCGCGGCGGTCTTTTCGGCTGCCCGCAGCGCCGCCTGAGTATCGCTCGCGCTCACCACGATCAGGTGACGCACGTCGGGAGCGCCGATGTCACGCCGCAGCTCGCCGTCGAGACGCTGCTCGCTCCGGGGAACGGGATTCAGGCGCGAGAGATCGTCGCTCCACAGTGTAGATCGCTGCGCAACCAGAAAGACGGCTGCGAGTGCGATCAGGATGAGAGCCGGGTAACGCAGTCGCGGCGTCCTCTGCACCACCCACATCATGCGGGGTGCGGCGTTCGTCGCTCCGTGCACGGCGTAGCCCTCAGGAAGCAGCGCCGGCAGCACCCAACGCGTGACGATCAGCGCGACCACGAGCCCGGTGATCGAGAAGAGGCCGATCTGCGCGAGGCCCGGAAAGCCGGAAAAGAGCATCGCGCCGAAACCACAGATCGAAGTCATCAGGCCCAGGCGCAGCGTCGGCCAGATTCGATCCAGCGCGGACCGGGGCGTCTTGCCCGGAACCATCTGGGTGAAGAGATAGATCGCATAATCCACGCCTTCGCCGATCAGCGTGGCACCGAATCCGAGCGTGACACCGTGCACCGAACCGAATCCCAGGCTTACGGCTGCGACGCCTGCGAGCGCGCCGCTCGCGACCGGCAGGAGCCCCAGCGTGAGCACCCGCAGCGAACGATAAAGTGTCAACAGCAGGGCGGCGACCAACGTTATCGCGATCAGGGCGAACCGCCAGGCGTCCGCCTTGATCAGCGCCCGTGCGATCACG
>CAZULX010000520.1:0-7239 GCA_964621335.1 uncultured Streptomycetaceae bacterium | reverse complement strand
CGACGCGGCTGCAGCGGCGCGACCTGCAAGGCGAAGACACGCGCGAGCTCGCCGCGGAGTACGCGCACAACTGGGGCCTCGAGAGTACGCCTTCGCAACTTGCGCTCTCGGGGCACCTCGAGCAGCAGAAGATCGCGGGCGCCACGACCGAGAACAGCCACGCGGTGTTCGTCGGTTCTCGCCGAACTTTTCGCACGACCGACGATCTGGTGCTGCCGCGCCGCGGCTTGATCGGCACTGCCGAAATCGGCACGAGCGTCCCGGGTCTGGCGACGCAGGAGTTCGTGCGCGTGCGGGGCAAAGTGAGCTGGCTCATCCCGCTCGGGCTGAAGAACGACCTGCTCGTGCGGGGCGAAGCGGGTGCGGTGCTCGCCGACGCGCGCGAAGGCGTAGTCTCGTCCTTTCTGTTTCGAACTGGCGGCGACCAGTCGATACGCGGCTACGCGTACCAGTCGATCGGCGTCCCGCTGGGTCAGGCGACCGTGGGGGGGCGCTATCTTGCGCTCGCAAGCATCGAGTACACGCGCTGGATCACCGAAACCCTCGGGGCGGCGGTGTTCGTCGATGGCGGCGACGCTTTCGACGATACCGATGCGTTCGATCTCGCGGTGGGCTTCGGCGGCGGCGTGCGATGGCGCTCTCCGGTCGGACCGTTGCGCGCGGACGTGGCCTATGGCGAGCGCAGCCAGAAAGTGCGGCTGCACTTCTCGGTCGGGTTCAGCTTCTAGTCGACATGACCAAGCGGCGCGTCGCTCTCCTGCTCGCGGTCTTCGCACTCGTCGCCGCCGCGGGCGCATTCGCCGCCGCGGGCGCGTGGCTGCTCTATACCGAAGCGGGACTCGCGTGGATCGCCGCGCGGGCGAGCTCTGCCGCGGGCGAAGGGCTCACGCTGGAAGGCGTCGCGGGCACGCTCGCCGGCGGAACGAGCGCGCGCCACATACGCTACGCGGGCGAGGACATCGAAGTGCGCGTGAGCGGCGCGTACCTGCGTGTGTCTCCGCTCTCGCTCCTGATACTGACGCCGCGCCTGAGCGAGCTGCGCGCCGCCGAGCTCCTCGTCACGACGAAACCGGGGGAGCCGCGCGGGCGTCCGCCCGACACGCTCGAGCTGCCGGTCAACGTGCAGCTACCCGATGTACGGCTGTCGCGTCTGGTCGTCGATCTCGGCAAAGGCCCGCTCGAGATCACCGACGTGCGACTCGCCTACTCGGGAGGCCGGTCGCGCCACACCGTTCACGAGCTCGCCCTGAGCGCTTTCGATCACGCTCTCACGCTCGAAGGCGCGATCGATGCGCGGGCGCCTTTCGCGCTCGACGCTACGCTATCGGCGGCGCGCTCGGCGGCTCCGCAGGCGACCCTCAAGGCATCCTTCACCGGCAATCTCAGCGAAATGGGTGTGAAAGCCGCAGCCGCCAGCGGCGAGGCGCACGTGAACGCCGTGGCGCGAGTGGAGCCCTATGCCGAGCTTCCGCTGGCGGAAGTGAAAGCGCACGTCGAGAAGCTCGATTTGCAGGCGCTCGCAAAGCATCTTCCGCGCACCGCGATCGAAGGCGACTTCGCACTGGCTCGCACCGGCGTGCTGCTCGCGGGCCCGGTGCGTCTCACGAACTCGCTCCACGGGCCCTACGACAAGGGGCGCCTCCCGCTCGCGGCCTTGCGCATGAACGTGCGCGCGGGGGGAAGCTCGACGCGACTCGCCGAGCTCACCGCGGACTTCGGCGCGGGCGGCACGATCGGCGGCTCCGGCAATCTCGAGGCCGATCGCGCCAGGCTCGCGCTCGTCACGAAGAACCTGAACCTCGCCGGGCTGCACACGCGCATGCGCAAAACGCGGCTCGCCGGGCACGCCGACGTGACGCTCTCGAAAGCCCGCCAATCGGTGACCGCGGCGATCGCGGAGAAGGACCTGAGCGTCGAGCTCGTCGCACACCGGGAGGGCGCGCGCATCGAAGTGCCGCAGTTCACCGCGCTCGCGCGCGGCGGGCGCGCGAGCGGCGCCGGCCGCGTCGAGCTCGCAGGACGCCAGCCTTTTTCGGTGCAGGCGGCGTTTTCGCGCTTCGACCCCGCCGCGTGGGGGGATTTCCCGCCGGGCTCGATCAACGGCACGATCGCCGCGAGCGGTGCGATCGCGCAGCGCGAGGCCGAAATCAAGCTGGCGATCGCCGATTCGCGATGGCTCGATGCACCGCTTGCCGCACGCGGCACACTGAGCCTCGCGGGCGAGCGGCTGCGGCGCGCCGATGTCGATATCGCGCTCGGCGGCAACAAGGTTTCGGCGCAAGGGTCTTTCGGCACGCCGAAAGACGAGCTCGCGCTGAAAGTGGATGCGACCCGCCTCGCGATACTCGACGAGCGTCTGCAAGGCTCGATACGCGGCACGGCGCTTGTCATCGGAACCTGGAGCGCGCCCGGGGTGCGGTTCGATCTTACAGGCAGCGGTCTCGCGCATTCAGGGTACGGCCGCGTCGATGCGCTGAGCGCTCGCGGCTACGTCAGCGCGAATCCGGACGGCCGCGCCGACGTAGAGGCCACGCTGCGAGGCATCGTCGCACCCGAAGGCCGGTTGCGCACTGCCACGCTGCGCATCGAAGGCACGCGGACCGCCCACACGGGCGTGTTGCAGGCACAAGGCGAGCGCGTGGATTTTCGCGCGCGCGCGAGCGGAGGCTGGCGTACCGGAACGGGCTGGAGCGGAACTTTACAGGAGCTCGTCAACAGTGGTGAGGCCGCGGTCCGGCTCGTAGCCCCCGTCGCGCTCGCGGTCGGGGGGAAGCGCGTCAAGGCCGGGCCCTTCGAGCTGCGCGTGGTCGGCGGGCGACTGCATGTGAATGGAATCGATTACGAAGGCCGGCGGCTGACGACCTCGGGCCGCTTCAACGATTTGCCGGTGCGGCCTTTCCTTGCGATCGCAGGTCTTCCCGCAGCGATGGCGGGCACGGTGCGGCTCTCCGGGGATTGGGCGATCGAGAGCTCTCCGCAGCTCACGGGGTCGATCAACATCGCGCGCGAATCGGGCGATATCGCAGTCGGCGCCGAGCGCACGGTAAGCCTCGGACTCCAGGCGCTTTCGGTGAACGCGCGCTTCACTGCGCAGGGCGCGGAGTTGAAAGCCGAGTTGCGCTCGGCGCTCGCGGCCGCGAGCGCCGAAGGGCGGGTGACGCCGGTCGGCGCGGGCGCGGCTGCGCGCTACACCGCCGCCTCGCCGATCGCTTTCACTGCGAACGTCGATATCGCGCGGCTCGCGCCTTTCGCCGCCTTCATCGACACCGCGATGCTGCTGGAGGGCGAAGCGCACGCCAAAGTGCAGGGCGTGGGCACGCTGGGAGATCCGCTCGTGACCGGTCCGATCACCGCCGACCGGATCGCGATCGCGCTTCCTGCCGAAGGGATCGATCTCAAAGGCGGCACTTTGCGCGCGGTGCTCGCTCAGCGCGAAATACGCGTCGATTCGTTTTCGATACGCGGCGGCGAAGGCGTGTTCAGCGCGCGAGGCTCGCTCGCCCGCACCGGTTTCGACGAGGCTTCGGTCGACTGGACCGCGGACCGCTTCAGGGTGCTCGGGCGCCCGGACCGGCGTCTCATCTTGAGCGGCAAGGGCAACGCGGCGCTGCGCGGCGGCAAGCTCGCTTTCACCGGTGAGCTCCGCGCGAACGAAGGTTTGTTCGAGCTCGCGACGACCGAGCTGCCCACGCTCGGAGACGACGTCGTCGTCGTGGGGCGGCCGCACGGCACCGGCGCGGCCGCAGCCACCGCGCCGCCGGCCGCGCCCCGGAAAGCCAGGGGGACCGCCGTGGACATGAGCATCGCTCTCGGGGAGAACGTGCAGTTGCGCGGCCGCGGTCTGGACGTGTGGCTCACGGGGGATCTGAGAGTGCGCACCGATGCGCAGGGTGAGCTGCGCGCCTCCGGCACCGTCAATGCGCAACGCGGCACTTTCGCCGCGTACGGTCAGCGCCTCGAAATCGAGCACGCGCGCTTTTATTTCAACGGTCCGATCTCGAATCCCGGTCTCGACATCCTGGCGCTGCGCAAGAGGCTCGCGGTGGAAGCGGGGGTCGCGGTGACCGGGACCCTGAGCCGTCCGCTGGTGCGCATCGTGTCGAATCCGTCAGTGCCGGAAGGCGAGGCGCTCTCGTGGCTCGTCCTCGGGCGCGGACCGGACCAGGCCGGGGCCGCACAGCTTTCGGCGCTGCCACTCGCCACCAGCGCGATCATCGACAAGGCGGGCGCGCCGCTTGCGCGGGCGCTCAAGCTCGACGACGTCGGCGTCCGGGGCGGGGCCGCGGCGCAGCAGTTCCTGACGGTCGGAAAACGCATCACCGAGCGCCTGTACCTCGCTTTCGAGCAAAGCCTGGGCGGCACCGAAAACCTGCTGCGCCTCGAGTTCACGTTGACGCAGCGCATCGCGCTGCGCGCGCAAACCGGGACCGCGAGCTCCGTCGGCATCTTCTACCGCTACACGTGGGATTGACGCGTCCCGCGGGTATCATCGCCCTACCGTAGCCACTGAACGCCGATGCCTGACCTTCCCCACCCGCTGCGCACGGAGCTCTATCCCGAGATCGAACCTTACGACAGCGGGGTGCTGGAGCTCGACGCGGTGCACCGCATGTACTGGGAGGAGTGCGGCAATCCGCGCGGGCCGGCGATGGTCTTCCTGCATAGCGGACCGGGAGCCGGATCGGCGCCGGCGCACCGGCGCTTTTTCGACCCGGCGCATTACCGCATCGTCGTATTCGATCAGCGCGGCGCCGGACGCTCGCGCCCGCTCGGCGAGCTGCGGCAGAACACCACACCGCTACTCGTCGAAGACATCGAGCGGCTGCGGCGGCACCTCGGCATCGAGCGCTGGCTCGTATTCGGCGGCTCTTGGGGCAGCACGCTCGCGCTCGCTTACGCGATCGAGCATCCGGACCGCTGCGCGGGGCTCATCCTGCGCGGCATATTCCTGTGCCGCAAAAGCGAGATCGACTGGTTTCTCTACGGCCTGCGAAATCTCTTCCCCGAAGTGTGGGCGGAGTTCGCCGCAGTGATACCCGCGAGCGAACGTGAGGACTTACTGGCTGCGTACTACCGGCGGCTCACCGATCCCAATCCCGCCGTTCACGTTCCCGCCGCGCACGCCTGGAGTATTTACGAGGGGTCGTGCTCGACGCTCCTGCCAAGCCCGGAGACCGTGGCTTACTTCGCGAGCGACGCGGTGGCGCTCGGCCTCGCGCGCATCGAAGCCCATTACTTCAAGCACGGCATTTTCATGCCGGACGACGCGTTGCTCGGGAATGTGGATCGGATCAGGAACGTACGCGGGGTCATCGTGCAGGGGCGTTACGATGCGGTGTGTCCGATCGTTACCGCGGACGATCTGCACCGCGCGTGGCCCGAAGCGGAATACATCGTCGTGCCGGACGCCGGTCATTCGGCGTGGGAACCCGGTATCTGCGCGGAGCTGGTGCGCGCGACCGAGCGCTTCAAGGCGCTTTCTTAGCGTCCTTGCCCGCGCCGAGCGCGTCGAGCGCGGCTTTCTGCATTTCCAGCGTCTTGATCGTCATCTGAACCAGGCCCACGTTCATCGTGAGCCAGGTCTCGACGCTTTTCAGCTCCCGGATCTTGTTCTGGATCTCCTCGACGTCGGCGGTCGGGGTCAGCATTCCGGGCAGCGGAAAGGACATCGGGTTCCACATCTTCTGCATGAACTCGAAGAGGTCTTTCGGCAGCCCGGGCTCGGCCATCGCGCTTCAGCTCGTGGAGGATCGGCGCAGCACGTGCAGGAGCCGCTGCTTCTCGGTCATGACTTTGCCGAAATACACGTCGTTCACGTCGCTCGTAGCGCCGCCGTAGAGCTGGAGCGCCGAATTGAGATCGCCCGTGCGGGAGAGATATTCCTTGATGATCTGCGAGCCGACCAGGATGTTCGTCTGCGGGTCGAATACGGCTTTGACGCCCCCGAAGTCGCGGAACTTGTCGGTGTGATAACGCGGAATGATCTGCATCAGCCCTTTGGCGCCCGCGACGCTTTCGGCGATCGGATTGAAGCGCGACTCGACGGCCATTACGGCGATGATCAACAGCGGGTCGACACCGATCTGCTGGCCTGCGGCATGCGCGATGGTGACGAGATCGTGCGTGACCGCCTGCGAGACTTTGTAGCGCTTGGCCAGGAACTCGGAGAGCGCGCGGTGACGGCTGGCCTCCGGACCCGCTTCGCGCATCGCCACCGCGGCCGGTGCCGGCGTGGCCGGCACTGCGGCAGGGACGCTCACCGCCGCGGGTTCGGTCGCTGCGGCAGTGCCCGCGGCCGCATCGGGGCGGTCGAGCTGCCACGCGGCGCCTCCCATGAGGAGCGCGAGCGCCAGCACGACAAAAGTGCCGCGCGCGTGCAGCGCCGTGCCGCGCGCGTGATTGAGGGGGGATACGAGCTGCGGGGCTGATTTTGCGGACATGCAAAACCTCCTTCGTTACGAGACCGAGGTTGCGCAGCCGCGACCCAAGTCAGCCTGTTACCGAAAGCGGTAACACTGGTTTATAGTCAAGGGCGTACAGCCAATTATGGTGCTATGCACCATGCCCCGAATTTGCTGGTGTTGCTGTCACCCCCTTAGGCGTCGGACGTTCCGGCCGGCGCGGGGATCTTGGCTTGAAACTACTTGAAAAACAAAAGCTTGCCGTTAATTAACTCGTTGGCAAGGCGTTGAGTAGCCGCATTGTAACCGCACATCGGCCATGTGCAAAGACTTTGTGCGGGAAGTCACACGGCGTTCCGCCGCTGCCTGCGCGCGTTCCATTCGGCGAGCCCCTGCGCGTAGCGCGCGAGCGCTTCCCAGTAGCGGTCGAAAACGCATGGGTCGCAGCCGCTCTGGCAACACTCCCAGGATTCCGGCTCGACCGGCGGCTGGGGCCGCGGATCGTCATCGGCTTGATGATCGGTTGCACGGCGTTTTAGCGGAGCTCGGGCGGCAGCGCGATCCCGGGAAAGCGCTTCCTCATCTCGGCGAGGACGCCGTCGGCCTCGGCACTGCGGCCTTCGCGGCGCAGCTCGAGCACCCGCTCTACCCACTTCGAGGGCGGCTCGCCGTCGAGCTGAGAAATATGAACGGCCACTTCAGGCGTGGGCTGCGCCGCGGAGGCCGCTTCGCGGGCAAAGCGCCGGCTCGGGGCAGCAGGATTGGCTGACGGAGCCGGAGCCGGTTTCGCGGCGGGCCTCGGCGCCGGAGCGGGTTTCGCAGCGAGCACGGGCGGCGG
>CAZULX010000519.1:0-4553 GCA_964621335.1 uncultured Streptomycetaceae bacterium | reverse complement strand
GTCGGATACGACTCGGCTGCGGCGGCGTGGCCGCAGATTCCAAAGCCGGCGACTGCGACCAGCAGGAAACTCATTCGATGCCCTACAGCGTGCATTACATTCTCTCCTCGTGGTGTGACGCGGCGGGTAGCTTATCAAGCCGCACCGGGGTGCGGGCGCCGGCGCTCAAAGCGCGCTCGTTTAGAATAGCGGTTTCACCGCACCGCCTCATGGCCCGCGCAACCGATAAACCTCCGAAGTCCGCAGCGCCGGCGCCCGACAAAGGCGAGGCCGCGGTGTCGAACTTCATCCGCCAGGCGATCGACAACGATCTCGCGCGCGCCAAATACGCCGGCCGGCGCTGGGCGGGCCATCCCGGCCCGGCTCCGGTGCAGCGCGATGCGCCGCCCGACCCTGCCCGCATACGCACGCGGTTTCCGCCCGAGCCGAACGGCTATCTGCACATCGGCCACGCGAAGGCGATCTGCCTTAACTTCGGTCTCGCGATCGACTACGCGGGCGCGTGCCACCTGCGCTTCGACGACACCAATCCGGAGAAAGAGGAGCAGGAATACGTCGATTCGATCATCGAGGCGGTGAAGTGGCTGGGTTTCGACTGGGGCCCGCACCTCTATTACGCGTCGGATTACTTCGACTTCATGTATGAAGCGGCCGAATACCTGGTGAAGTCGGACCTCGCTTACGTCGACGAGGAGAGCGCCGAGGAGATCCGCGCGGGCCGCGGCACGCTCACCGAGCCCGGGACCGACAGTCCGTGGCGCGATCGCGCCCCCGAGCAATCGCTGGCGCGCCTCGACGAAATGCGCGAAGGCATGCACCCCGACGGCAGCATGGTCGTGCGCGCGAAAATCGACATGGCTTCGCCCAACATGAATTTGCGCGACCCGGTGATCTACCGGTTGCGCAAGGCCCATCACCACCGCACCGGCGACAAGTGGTGCATCTACCCGATGTACACCTACGCGCACCCAATCGAGGACGCGCTCGAGAACGTCACGCACTCGCTGTGCACGCTCGAGTTCGAAGACCAGCGCCCGTTCTACGACTGGCTGCTCGAGCGCCTGGCCGAAGGCGGGCTGCTCGCGCGACCGCTGCCGCAGCAGATCGAATTCGCGAGGCTCAACCTCACTTACGTCGTGCTGTCCAAGAGGCGGTTGATCCAGCTCGTCGAGGAAGGTCACGTCGAAGGCTGGGACGATCCGCGCCTGCCGACGCTCGCCGGCGCGCGCCGCCGGGGTTATACCCCCGAAGGCTTCCGGCTCTTCACCGATCGCATCGGCGTTTCCAAAGCCGATTCCTGGATCGAGTATTCGGTGCTGGAGGATGCGATGCGCGAGGATCTCAACGCGCGTGCCGAGCGCCGCATCGCGGTGCTCGATCCGGTCAGGCTGGTGATCGACAACTATCCCGCAGGCCAGGAGGAGAAGTGCTACGCGCCTAACCATCCTCAAAAACCGGACCTCGGCAAGCGCGCGATACCGTTCTCCGGCGAGCTGTGGATCGAGCGCGAAGACTTTACCGAATCACCGCCCAAGGGTTATTTCAGGCTTTTCCCCGGCGGGAGCGTGCGGCTGCGCTACGGCTACGTCGTCAAATGCACCGGGTGCGAGAAGGATGCGGCGGGTAACGTCACCGCCGTGCACTGCGAGTACCTGCCCCAGACCAAATCGGGCACGCCCGGCGCCGAAGCGGTCAAAGTCAAAGGCAACATCCACTGGCTCTCGGCGCGCCATGCGCACACCGGCGAAGTACGGCTATACGACCGGCTTTTCGCCGTGCCGCATCCGGGGCGCGAGCGCGATTTTCTCGAAGACCTGAACCCGGACTCGAAGCGCGTCATCGCCGCTCAGCTCGAGCCCGCGCTCAACGAGGCCAGGGCGGAAGAGCGCTTCCAGTTCGAGCGTCACGGTTACTTCTGCGCCGACCGGCACGATTCGAAGCCCGGCGCGCCGGTGTTCAACCGCGCGCTGACACTGCGCGACTCGTGGGCCGCGGGCACGAAGGCATAGCTCAGGCCTTCAGTCGCAACAGCCTCATTCTGTCCGGGATGTCTTCCGGACGATCGAGCGTCTGCCCGGCCCGTAACTCATCAATCCGCCGACTTGACTCGCCTTCAGGCGGCCCAGACAATAGGCTCCGAATATCACTTGGTATGGGGACCCATATGAAGACAACCGTAGAGATTGCACCCGCACTTCTGGGTGAGGCAAAGAAGATTGCCGCGCGCGAGGGCACGACGGTGCGGAACCTTATCGAACAGGGCTTGCGCCACGTTGTCGCCGAACGAGGGCAGCGCAGCCGTTTTGCGCTGCGTAAGGCGACCTTCAAGGGCAAGGGCTTGAGCGAAGAGGCGCGCGCAGCGGGCTGGGACGCGGTGCGTGCGTCGACGTACGGGGAGCGCGGCGGGTGATCGCCGTAGATACGAATATCCTGGTCTACGCGCATCGCGAGGACGCCGAGTGGCATTCCGTCGCCTACGAGAAGATCAGGTCGCTGGCGGAGGGCGGAGGCGCGTGGGCGATCCCATGGCCGTGCATCCAAGAGTTCGTTGCGATCGTCACCCATCCGCGCGTATATCGACCGCCGAGCCCGATAGCAGCCGCCATCGACCAGGTGGATGCGTGGCTGGAACCTCGTAATCTGGTGCTGCTCTCCGAATCGGACGAGCATTGGCCGAACCTTCGAAGGCTTCTTCTCGGCGGGAAAGCTGCGGGTGCGGTAGTCCACGATGCGCGTATCGCGGCTTTGTGTCTGCAGCATGGCGTGAGGGAGCTTTGGTCCGCGGACCGCGATTTCGGGCGCTTTCCCGAGTTGAGGGTCGTCAATCCGCTCGTCGAGCGGTAGTGCAAGTGCTGCCATAGTCATCAACGCGCTACAGCGCGCGCGTCACTCCCCGCGTTGAGAAATGCGGCGGTTTTGCCGCTGCGCGCTCCCGATCTGCCGCAGTGTGTTCCATTTGCTATCTGCCGTTTTCCCCGGTGTGGTCTGATGCGCAACCGCGACGGAGGTTGCAGCGCGAGCGCGGCGCCGCCGTCCGATGTATAGTTGAGAAAAGCAGGCAATAATGCACAATTTCCGCACCACCCGTCTCCCGGATCATCCGACGTGACGTACGACACGCCCACGCTGCTGGTCGTCCTCATCGTGAGCAACCTGCTGATGGCGGGCGCGATGTGGATCGCGTTCGCGGGACGCTTCCGGGACGGTCTCGGCCAGTGGACCGGCGCGCTCCTCCTGCAGGGCTCCGCGTGGCTCCTGATCGTCAACCGCGACGCGCTGCCCGAGCTCGCGTCCATCTCCGCGGCGATCGCCTTCCTGGCATACTCGTGGTCGCTCCAGATGAGCGCGCTGCTCGACTTTCACAAGCGCCCGACGCCGCGCTGGCTGTATTACGGTCCGGTCGCGATCGCTTTTCTCTCGTTCCTCATCTACCTGCGCGAGCCTCGCGAGCAGCTCATCACGAGCGGGCTCGGCTTCGGCGTGCTGCAGTTCGTCACCGCCGCGGCGCTGCTCCACTTCCGGCTCGCCGCCGAGCACCGCACGCGGTGGCTCCTCGCCGGCAGTTTCTTCGTCCTGTCCTGCGGAATGCTGTGGCTCGGCTTCACCGCGTGGTTCGAGCCCGAGGTCATATTGCCCACCACCGGCACGAGCCTCACGCCCGGCCCCGCGCTCCTCGCGTGCTTCGCGGTGACGGTCGCCTCGTCCTTCGCTTTCATCCTGATGCACAAGGAACGCGCCGACCGCGAAACATACGAGCTCGCGACGACCGATCCCCTCACCGGCGTCTACAACCGGCGCACGTTCAAGGAGCTTGCCGAGCCCCAGCTTTCGCGCAGCCGCCGCGCGCAAATGTCCGTGTCGCTCCTCATGCTCGACCTCGACCAATTCAAGCGCATCAACGACACCTACGGCCACCTGGGCGGAGACGACATCCTCAAGTCTTTCGCAGGACTCGTGAAGGCGCTCCTGCGCAAGGAAGACCTGCTTGCGAGATACGGCGGGGAGGAATTCGTCGTGCTGTTGCCGGGCTCGTCGCTGGCTGCGGCCGCCGCGCTGTCGGAGCGCATACTCGAACAGGTCTCCGCCGTGCCGATGAACGCGAACGGCCACCTCGCGCGCGTCACGGTGAGCATCGGCGCGGCGAGCGAAGCAGGGGACACCCTGCCTTCGCTCGAGGCGATGCTCGGGCGCGCGGACGAAGCGCTCTATCAGGCCAAGCGCGAAGGCCGAAACCGGGTGGTGGCGCTGCAGATGCAGCATGCGAGCGACAGCGCGCCTGCGGCGGCGCCGGCGGCGCCGAAGGTGAGCGCGATCAAGTGACGAAAGGCCGATAGCGCCACGTCGCGCCGAGCTCCGCGGGGATGCGCTTGAAGCTCAGCGCGTATCCATCATCATCAAGGCGGCGCGGCCCGTGATGACCCCGTTGCCGAGTCGTTCGTGGATGGCTTCGGCTTCGGCGAGCGGCACTTTCTCGCTCACCATCGGCGCGGGGGCGCCGCGCCCCACCCGCTCGGGCGACACCAACACAACCAGGCGGCGCGCGGGGCGGCTGC
>CAZULX010000518.1:0-3068 GCA_964621335.1 uncultured Streptomycetaceae bacterium | reverse complement strand
CGCACTGCGATCTCCTTCAGCGCGAGGATGAGCTCGTCGCTGCTGTTGTTCATGCCACGGAAGGACGCGCTCACGCTCATCCGGTCCTTGTATTTCCCCGGATACTTCGCAAACAGCGCCTCGGTCTTGGCGATACACCCGGCGGTGTCGTCGATCATCGCGGCCGGCATGAGCCCGGTCACCGATTTCCCTTTGTCGAAGCAGCTCACCGCGAGCACCATGCGCATGCCGGCGCCCATCACCGCGCGCACCGTGGCGTCGGGATGGTAGTTCCCGGGCTCGATGTAACAGGTGACGCCGTGGCACAGCATCTCGGTCGCCGCCAGCAGGACACTGGTGTAGACGTCCTCCTCGCGCATCGCGGCTTCGTACGGATACATGTGCTCGAAGAGGAAGGACTGGGCATTGGCTTCGTCCGCGAGCCCGCGCGCGAGCTGGAAGGACGAGTGGAGGTGGTTGTCCACCATCCCGGGCGTCATGACCGTGCCCCTGCCGGACACGGTCGTCTCCGCGCGCCACGCCTGCGCGATCTCGCCGCTCTTGCCGATCGCGGCGAACTTGCCGCCCTTCACGGCCAGCCCGGCGTCGCGGATGACGCGCCGCGTCCCGTCGACGGTGATCGCCCAGTCGACGTCCGTAATAAGCAGGTCCGCTGTGTTCATGGCGCTCGTGTGCTCCCGGGAGTGACCCGCCGATGTTATCGTAAGGGCAAAGGGGGGAGTGCCATGCCATACGCAAGCTCGGACGGTGTACGCCTTTATTACGAAGAAGCGGGCAAGGGAACACCGATACTTTTCGTGCACGAGTTCAGCGGCGACTTGCGCAGCTGGGAGGGACAGATCCAGCACTTCAGCCGCCGCTATCGCTGCATCGCGTTCAACGCTCGCGGCTACCCGCCTTCGAACGTGCCTACGCGCCTGTCGAGCTACACGCACCAGCAGGCGGTCGCCGACGCCGTGGCGGTGCTGCGCCACCTCGGCATCGGGAAAGCGCACATCTTCGGCTGCTCGATGGGCGCGCAGACGACTTTGCATTTCGGCCTCAACCATCCGCGGATGGCGATCACCCTCACCGCGATCGGCGCCGGCAGCGGCTCGGCCGGCACGCGCGCGCAGATGAAAGCGAACGCCGAGCGCAATGCGCGCCGCTACGAAGAGGAAGGGCTGGAAGCCGCGCTCGAGCTGGTGCGCCGGGCGCCTAACCGCGTGCAGCTCGGCCGCAAGAACCCGCGGGCGTGGGCGGATTTCTGCAAGCGCTTTCTCGAGCATTCGGCGCAGGGCTGCGCCTATACCCAGCGCGGCATCCAGGGGAAGCGGCCTTCGATCCTAACGCTCGGCGCTAAATTCAAGGCGCTCAAAGTGCCGACACACCTCATCGCCGGAGACGAAGACCCCGCAGCCATCGAGGCGAGCCTTTTCGTGAAGCGGGTATGCCCAGCGGCGAGGCTCACCATCGCCCCCGCCACCGGGCATCTCGTGCACAACGAAGAGCCCGAGCTCGTGACCCGCCTGACCGAGCAGTTCTACGCAGAGGTCACGCGATGACGACAGCGCTCGCCTGGGCCTGGTGCGCCGTCGTCCTCGTGTTCGGCGCCATGCTGGTGCTCGCGCGCCCCTGACCATGCGCAGGAACCGGGACGCGTCTCCCCCGCCGGGCGATCTGAAAATCGAGATCGTGCCGGGCGCGGGCGACAACCCGCACGCCGCGCGCGGCGAGGACGCGCGCAGGATCTTCCAGCGCGACAGGACGCCGCACATCTTCAGGCCCGCGACGTTCCGCTCGGTAACGAGCCGCAATCGCATCATGCTCTCCCCGATGTGCCAGTACTCGGCCGAAGACGGCATGCCGAACGACTGGCACTTCCAGCATCTCGCTTCGCGCGCGGTCGGCGGCGCGGGCATCGTCTTCACCGAAGCGGTACACGTCGAGCCGCGCGGGCTCATCACGCTGAACTGCCTGGGGCTCTGGAACGACGCCCAGCAGGAGGCGTTCGCGCGCATCGCTCGGTTCGTGCGCTCGCAAGGCGCGGTCGCCGGCATACAGATCGGCCACGCGGGGCGCAAAGGCTCGATCGCCCCGCCGCGCGACGGCGGAAAAATGCTCGACGCGGCGCACGGCGGCTGGACCGTCATCGGACCCTCGCCGCTCCGGTTCGGCGAGCATTACCCGCTGCCGGTGGAAATGGACCGCAAGACGATCACGGATACGCTCGCGCTTTTCGCCGCCTGCGCGCGCCGCGCGCGTGATGCGGGATTCCAGGTGATCGAGCTTCACGCCGCGCACGGATACCTCATCCATCAGTTTGTCTCGCCCCTTTCGAACCAACGCGGTGACGAGTACGGCGGTTCTTTCGAGAACCGCATACGGTTTCTGCTCGAGGCGGTCGATGCGGTGCGCAGCGAGTGGCCCGACGACATGCCGCTTTTTCTGCGCATTTCCGCGACCGACTGGGTCGAAGGCGGCTGGGACCTGGAAAGCAGCGTGCGGCTCGCGCAGGTCCTCAGGGAAAAGGGCGAGGTCGACCTCATCGATTGCTCGAGCGGGGGCCTCGCGCAGCAGCAGAAACTCACGATCCACCCGGGATACCAAGTGCCGTTCGCCGAAGCCGTACGCAAGCGCGGCGGCATGCCGAGCGCGGCGCTGGGTCTCATCTACAGCGCGGACATGGCCGAGCAGATCGTCGCGAACGGCCAGGCCGATCTGGTCGTGCTCGGCCGCGCGATGCTCGCCGATCCCTATTGGCCGCTGCACGCGGCGAAAGCGCTGCGCGCCGAGATCCCCTGGCCGGTGCAGTACGAACGCGGAGACATTTACTGAGATGGATTTACGGTTCGAAGGAAAAACCGCGCTCGTCACCGGCGCGAGCAGCGCGGGCATCGTGGAGCGCGCCGGCGTGACGGCGCAATAAGCTATAGAGGCGCTGCCGAGTCGGTCTGCTCGGCGACGGCCTCGCGCGGCTCACCCTGCCGCTGGAGGCGCTGCTGCAGGGCGAGCATCTCGTCCCCCAGCTTTTCGCGCTGCCCACCGTCCAGCAGCTTCTTCACCTTGGGGAAAAGGTTCTCTTCTTC
>CAZULX010000517.1:0-4285 GCA_964621335.1 uncultured Streptomycetaceae bacterium | reverse complement strand
TCGGCAGCAGCGTCCCGACCGGGTACGCGCCCTCGCCGATCTCGCGCCCGATATCGTGCGCGAGCGCGAGGTAGCGCGGCTTACGCTCGTGGGTACGTTCCATGGCTATCGCAACCACCTCGTTCCTTCGTCCGGTCTCATCCGATTTTCGCGCCCGAGACTTTGATCACTTTTTCGTATTTGTCGTAATCGGACTTGAGCCGCCTTGCGAACTGCTCGGGCGCAATGAACATCGGATCGAGCGATACGTCTGGGCGATGGCGACTGGCATGCCGCAAACGAGCAATGCGGCGACCGCCGCAACCGATGTTGCAGTCCTCATGCATATCTCCTGGGGTGATCTTCTGGGCTAGAATCAGGCGTTCAAGCCTAATTCTAGATGACAAATCGGGGCTGTCTCCCGATTTTTCCCGACCGGAGAAAGAACATGGCGCTACCGCTGGAAGGCGTCCGCGTATTGGACCTGACGAGCATCATGGCCGGGCCCTACTGCACCATGGTGCTCGGCGATATGGGCGCCGAGGTCATCAAGATCGAGAATTTTCCCGAAGGCGACGGCTCGCGGCGCTTCGACCCGAAAGTGAACGGCGAATCCTATTGTTTCGCGGTGCTGAACCGCAACAAGAAAAGCGTCGGCCTCAACATGAAAGACCCGCGAGGCAAGGAAGCTTTCATGAAGCTCGCCGCCAAAGCGGACATCATCACCGAGAATTTCCGGCCCGGCGTGACGAAGAAGCTGGGCATCGATTACGACGCGATCGCGAAATCGAACCCCGGGGTCATCTACGCATCGATGTCCGGTTTCGGCCAGACCGGCCCCTACGGAAAAAGAGGCGGCTTCGACATCGTCGCGCAGGGCATGTCGGGAATCATGATGATGACGGGCTACCCCGGAGGGCGGCCCGCCAAGGTCGGCATCGCGATGAACGACATCGCGAGCGGCGTCACCGCGCTATACAGCATCCTCGGCGCTTACATCGGACGGCTGCGCAACGGCAAAGGCCAGTATCTCGAAACGTCTCTGCTCGAAGCCGGGCTCGCGTGGACGCACTGGGAATCGGGAGCGTATTTCGGGTCCGGGGAGCTGCCGACCGCGACCGGCACCCGCCACCGCCGCTCGACCCCGTATCAGGCGTACAAGACCAAAGACGGTTATGTCACGGTCGGCGGCAACAACAACAAGCTGTGGACGGCATTCTGCACGAGCGTCTGCGGCAAGCCGGAGTGGCTCCAGGACCCGCGCTTCAATCCGCTCGCCAGGCGGCTCGAGAACATCGACGAGCTCGAGCGCGAGATCGAGACCGTTTTCGCGACGCAGCCCACCGCCCACTGGGTCGAGAAGCTCGACGCCGCAGGCGTGCCGGGAGGCCCCGTCTATACCTACGATCAAATCCTCGCCGACCCGCACATCGAAGCGCGCAGGATGGTGGTCGAAATCGACCACCCCAGGATCGGGCGCATGAAGTCGCTCGGCATACCCGTGAAATCCACGGGCGAGCTGCTCGCGATCCGCAACGCCGCGCCGTGGCTCGGGCAGCACAGCGACGAAGTGCTGAAAGAACTCGGTTACGGCGGGAGCGAAATCGCAGCGCTATACGCCGACGGCGTGCTCTACGACAAGTATCGCGAGGAATCGACCGCGCCCGCTCTATCTTGACCTGGTTACCCTGGTTCTATCTCTCGCTCGCCGGCCTGCTCGAAATCGTGTGGGCGATCGGGCTCAAGTACACCGAAGGCTTTACGCGCGTGTGGCCGAGCGCGATCACGATCGTCGCGATGGCCGCGAGCGTGTGGTTCCTCGCGCTCGCGCTGAAGACGATACCCGTCGGGACGGGTTACGCGGTGTGGACGGGAATCGGGGCGGTGGGCACGGCGATCCTCGGAATCGTTCTCTTCGCCGAGCCGGCGACCGCTGCGAGGCTCGCCTGCATCGCGCTCATCGTCGCCGGAATACTCGGACTGAAGCTCGCTTCCTAACCCTCGGAACTGCGGAACCCCGAATCAGGGCGTGTCGGCTTCGGGAGAGCGCGGCGTGAGCGAGCGGAAGAAAGCGCGCAACGGATTGGCCGTCGTGGTTTCCGCGGCTTTCTCCGCCGCGGGCGCGGCAGCGGGCGTGGTTGCGGCCGCAGCTTGCGGCGAAGCCGGCTCCGTGCCCTCCGGCGCTGCAGCTTGCGCCGCTGCGGCCGGTTGCGCTTCTTCGGATGGCTGAGCGGCGTTTGCAGTCTCCGCGGGCTCCACGGTCTGCTTCTCGGCCGCGACCGGCGCGGGAACGGGCGGCGCGGCTTTCTGTTCGGCCGCGAGCGGCGCCGGAGCGGGCGCCGCGCTCTTCGGGTCGGCCGCGACGGGTGCGGCAGCAGGCGCTGCGATCTGCTCGGGGATGTCGGAGGCGCCGGCCGCAGGCAGCGGCGTCTCCACGGTGGCGAACTTGTTCGCTTCGCCGAGCGGGGTGCCCTCGACCATGATGTCGCCGTCGAGTACGCACTGGTCTTTGCCGCGCTTGATGGTGAGGCTGCCGTTGATCACCCCGTCCATCCCGCAATAGCGCTCGCGGTCGATGTCGCGGAAGATGAAGTGGTATTCGCCCGGCTTGGACTTGTGCTCGATCAGGAACGCGCCTTTTTCCAGATTGACGGTGGTCACGTCCCCGCTATCGGCCCACTTGCTGTACGTATCCCGGTTGCGCTGGAGGTAGATCGAACAGGTGCGCGGTTTCCACTTGCTGTAATAAGCGAAGCTGTCGGTCTTGCCTTTGATGACCACGACGGCGATGCGCGCGTGGCGGTCCTCGGTGCCCAGACGGCAGGCCAGGGTTTCGGTGCGGCCCACGGCCTTTCTCACGGGCTTTTTCTTTTCCGCCGCCCAGGCGGTGGAAGTAGCGGCGATAAGCAGTGCGAGTGCACAGGCGATCGCCCGGGGGGTCGTCATCGTGCGATGATCTCCTGAACGTTTGATGGCGGCACGTGGCCGACTCCCGCCAGAGTTTACGCTCCCATTCCCCGAAAGTTCAAGCGATTAGGACCGCTTGCTCGCGCCGAGTTCATGCGCGCAGAATCGTGCCGAGGCGCCTCGAAAAGGAAAAAACATGATCCGCCCGCTTCGAATCCGGACCCTGCTTTTGCGCGCGGTCCCGAGTCTCATCGCCATCGCGGCACTCAGCGGCTGTGAAACCGGCGCTACGGGCGGTTACGATCCGGCGCTGCAGGATCGCGCTGGCCACACCCTCATCGTCACCGACGCCTCCGAATACCAGAGTGGCGCGACGGTCAGGATGCGCCTCACCAACAAGACCGGACGCAGGGTTACTTACAACCTGTGCCGCTCGCGCATCGAGCGCGGCAACGACGACGACTGGCGTCCGGTGCAAACCTCGCTCGGCGAAGCCTGCACGGCGGAGCTTCGCACGCTCTCACCGGGGCAATCGGTCACTTACGCGTTCAAGCTCCCGACTTTGCGCCGCGGCGCTTACCGCATCGCGACCGACCTCGACGATCCTCAGGGGCGCGCGCGCATCGTCGCGACGTCGAACACCTTCGCGCTCGCCGGGGATGGCTCGGACTAATACGCTACGACATACTCATGGCGGCAGCGCCCCATCGCATCGGGATCTACCTCGCGGTCGTTCAGTTCGTTTTCACGCTGACGTGGACGGTCTACGTCATCTTCCTGCCGAAGCTCGCGGCGCAGGCGGGCATCCCGAAGCAGGCGGTCGTCTACATCCTGCTCCTCGACCAGCTGATTTTCGTCATCGCCGATTACGCGATGGGCCTCATGGCCGACCGCGTCTCGCGCACGCTAGGGCGCCTCGGTTACGTGATCCTCGGCGTCACGCTCGCATCGTGCCTCGCGTTCCTCCTGCTGCCTTTCGCCGCCCCCGAAGGCGCTGCCTGGCTCTTCCTCTCGCTGACGGTGCTGTGGGCGATCAGCTCTTCGGCGCTGCGCGCCCCGCCGCTCACTCTCATCGGAAAATACGCCGCGCAGCCGGCGGTGCCGTGGCTCTCGGCGCTTTCGCTCTTCGGCCTCGGCCTCGCCGGCGCGGTATCGCCGTATCTCACGATCACGCTGCGCGACATGGTCCCGAGACTGCCGTTCGTGATCTCGAGCGTCGCGCTCGCGCTCGCCACGATGGGCATCATGTGGGCCGAGCGCACGCTCGCGAAGGAAGCCCCCGCGGGAATTGCGGAGGACGCCTCGAAGAAGCCGCGCCAGCCGGTGCTGTGGGTCCTCGCCGCGGTGCTGCTGATGGGCCTCGGTTTCCAGATCCACTTCTCGTTGAACAGCGCGCCGC
>CAZULX010000516.1:0-4730 GCA_964621335.1 uncultured Streptomycetaceae bacterium | reverse complement strand
GCGAAACGGCATGCCTTTCTTCACGAGGTAATCTGCGAGGTCGGTGGCGGTGGCATAGCCCTGCAAGGCGGCCGCGCGCATGGCGTCCTTCTTCACTTCGAGCCCGCCGAGCATCTCGGTGAACACCGCAAGGCTCGTCGTGACGGTGTCCACCGTGTCGAAAAGCGGCTCCTTGTCTTCCTGGTTGTCCTTGTTGTAGGCGAGCGGCTGGCCTTTCATGAGCGTCAGCAGCGCCACCAGGTGGCCGGTCACGCGCCCCGTTTTGCCGCGAACGAGCTCGGGCACGTCGGGGTTTTTCTTCTGCGGCATGATCGACGAGCCGGTGCAGTAGCGGTCGGCGATGTCGATGAAGCCGAAGCGCGGGCTCATCCAGAGGATCAGCTCTTCGCAGAAGCGCGAGAGATGCGTCATGAGTAGTGCTGCGGCAGCGCAGAACTCGATCGCGAAGTCGCGATCCGACACCGCGTCGAGCGAGTTCTGGCACACGCCTTCGAAGCCGAGCTCTTTCGCGACCATCTCGCGGTCGATCGGGAAAGACGTGCCGGCGAGCGCCGCGGCGCCGAGCGGAAGCCGGTTGACGCGCTTGCGGCAATCGGCGAGGCGTCCGGCGTCGCGCGCGAGCATCTCGAAATACGCGAGCAGGTGATGGGCGAAGGACACCGGCTGCGCGACCTGGAGATGGGTGAAGCCGGGCATCACCGTATCCGTGTGCGGCTCGGCCAGGTCGAGCAGCGCGCGCTGCAGGTTGCCGATCGAAACGAGGATTTCGTCGATCGCTGCGCGCAGGTAGAGCCTCACGTCGGTCGCGACCTGGTCGTTGCGCGAACGCGCGGTGTGCAGCCGCTTGCCGGCGTCGCCCACGAGGTCGGTCAGGCGGCGCTCGATGTTGAGGTGTACGTCCTCGGCGTCTATCGACCATGCGAACGTACCGGTGCGGATCTCGCCGAGGATCTGCGTGAGGCCGCGCTCGATCGCCGCCAGATCGTCGGCGCTCAGGACACCGACCGCCGCGAGCATTTTCGCGTGCGCGAGCGAGCCCTGAATGTCGAACTCGGCCAGGCGCTGGTCGAAGCCGACCGATGCGGTGTAGCGCTTGACGAGGTCGGCTACCGGCTCGTCGAAGCGACCCGACCAGGTCATAAAGGTACGTTGCTTCCTGCTACGCAGGGCATTTTGAACCACCCCTTAGGCGCCTTGCGGCGCTACGTCATGAAGGTACGTTGCTTCCTGCTACGCAGGGCATTTTGAACCACCCCTTATGCGCCTATCGGCGCTACGCAATAAAGGCACGTTGCTTCCTGCTATGCAGGGTTTCTGTATTCTGCCCTGCTAGAATCGGATTCGACCGGCGGGAAGACGGAGTCGACGCAGCTCTCGGCCGGTGCGGTGCGGAAGAATGGCCAGTATAAATCAAAACGCTTACACGAGCGCTTTACCCGACTTCCGCAACCTCGGCATTTTGCTGCGCACGCTCCTCATCGTTAATGTCGCCGCCATCGGCGCGGCGGTGGTGCGCGCGCCCACGCTCGCGGCTGCGTGGACCGAGCTCGTAGAGCTCTCCGCGGTCGTTCAGCCGATATTCATAGTGATCCTGCTCGTGCTCGTCGCGCTCGCCAGGTTCCTGCGGCGGCTGCCTTTCGCGCTCGGCGCAGTCGCGGTGGCCGCGCTCGCGGTCGGCATCACGCTCACCCTCGTCGACGTAATGCAGCACACCTACCTGCGCGACCAGACGCTGGGCGGCTCGCCCTATCGCCATGGCCTCCTGGCGTTGCTCACGACGGTGATGCTGCTCGTGTATTTCGATCTGCGCGGGCGCGCGCTTTCACCCGCGATCGCGGAAGCGCGGCTGCAGGCGCTGCAGGCCCGCATACGGCCGCACTTCCTGTTCAACAGCATCAACGCGGTGCTTTCGCTCATACGCCAGGACCCGAGGCGTGCCGAAGGCGCGCTGGAAGACCTCGCCGATCTTTTTCGCGTGGTCATGGGCGACAATCGGGAGTTGAGCCCGATCTCGCGCGAGATCGAGCTCTGCCGTCAGTACCTCGACCTCGAGCAACTGCGTCTGGGAGACCGGCTCAAAGTCGTTTGGCGCATCGACAAAATGCCGCCGGACGCGCTCATCCCGCCGCTCCTCCTGCAGCCGCTGCTCGAGAACGCCGTGTATCACGGCATCGAGCCGCGGGTGGAGCCCGGCGAGATCTGCATCGACATCTATACGCTGCGGAACCGGCTCCACGCGGTGCTTCGCAACCCGTATTCTCGCGAGGGCGATCACCACGCCGGGAACAAGATGGCGCTCGGCAACATACGCGAGCGGCTGCAGCTCCACTTCGATGCCGAGGCGACGCTCTATACGCGCGTCGGCGAGGACAGCTATCAGGTGCATATCGTGCTTCCTTACGTCAAGGGTACCGAGGCCAAAGCATGAGCGAGCCGCTGCGCATAATGATCGTCGACGACGAAGCACCGGCACGCGCGCGCCTGAGAGACCTGCTCGCGGACTGCGCTGCCGACATGGCGCTCGAGGTGGTAGGCGAGGCCGGGACCGCGCGTGACGCGGTGGAGGTCCTCGCCGCGGCGCCCGCCGACGTGATCCTGCTCGACATCCGCATGCCGGAAATGGACGGCATCGAGTTCGCACAGCACCTGCAGAAGCTGCCGCAGCCGCCGGCGATCGTCTTTACCACCGCGTACGATGCGTATGCGATACGCGCTTTCGAAGTGCACGCGGTCGACTACCTGCTGAAGCCGATACGCGCGGGCCGCCTGAAAGAGGCGCTCAAGCGCGCGGCGCCCATGCGCACCCCGACGCCCGCGGCGCTGCGCGAGCTTTCGAAAGGCGCGCCCGCTTTCCTCTCGGCGCAGGAGCGCGGCCGTATCCATCTCATTCCGGTCGACGACGTGATCTATCTCAAAGCCGAGCTGAAATACGTCACGGTGCGCACCGCCGCCCGCGAATACCTGATCGAGGACGCGCTGGCGAGGCTCGAGCAGGAGTTCGGCGAGCGCTTCGTGCGCGTGCATCGCAACTGTCTCGTCGCGCGCGCAGCGGTTCGCGGGTTCGAGCGCGCCACCGGGGAGGCCGAAGGCCACTGGCTCGTGCTGCTCGAAGGCTGCGACGAGAAGCTCGCGGTGAGCCGGCGCCAGCAGCACATCGTGCGCGAGCTGGGACGTCCGTGAGCGAGGCCCCGCTGCGGATCGTCATCGCCACGCGCGAATCGGCCCTCGCGATGTGGCAGGCGCGCCACGTGGAAGCGCGGTTGAAAGCG
Source organism: uncultured Streptomycetaceae bacterium (assembly GCA_964621335.1). GTDB lineage: Bacteria > Pseudomonadota > Gammaproteobacteria > Burkholderiales > SG8-41 > JAQGMV01. Next base: position 1,461 of record CAZULX010000516.1, on the reverse strand, counting down.
ATCCATCCCGCGCTCGAAGTGCACATCCTCGGCATGACGACCGAAGGCGACCGCACGCTCGATGCGTCGCTCGCCAAGATCGGCGGCAAGGGCCTGTTCGTGAAAGAGCTCGAGGATGCGCTCGCGCGCGGCGACGCCGACATCGCGGTGCACTCGATGAAAGACGTGCCGATGTCGCTGCTGTCGGGGCACGTGATCGGCGCGATACCCGAGCGCGCCGACGCGCGCGACGCTTTCGTGTCCAATCGCTACGGCGATCTCGCGTCGTTGCCGGCCGGCGCGCGCGTCGGAACGTCCAGCCTGAGGCGCGAAAGCCAGTTGCGCGCGGCGCGGCCGGACCTTCGAGTGCAGCCGCTGCGGGGCAACGTCCCGACGCGGCTGCGCAAGCTCGACGCAGGCGAGTACGACGCGATCCTGCTGGCGGCGGCGGGTCTGAAGCGCCTCGGATTGGCCGAGCGCATCACCGCAGTGCTCACTACGGAGGCGAGCCTTCCCGCTGCCGGGCAGGGCGCGCTCGGGATCGAGTGCCGGGCTGCGCGCGACGACCTGCTGCGCCTCCTCGCCCCGCTCGATCACGGCGCGACGGCGTTCGCGGTGCGTGCCGAGCGCGCGGTCGCGCGCACCCTCGCCGGCTCGTGCAACACGCCGCTCGCCGCGTATGCGGAAGTATCCGGCGGGCGGATGCGCCTGCGCGGGTACGTCGGCTCGCCGGACGGTTCGCGCACGGCGCGCGCCGAGATGGAAGGCCCCGCGGACGACGCCGAGGCGAACGGCGTCGTCCTCGCAGCGAAGCTACGCGACGCCGGCGCCGTCGAAATTCTCGCGGCGCTCGTCTGATGGCGGCCGGGGTGCAGCCGCTGGCAGGCCGCGGCATCGTCCTCACCCGGCCCCGGCAGCAGGCCGCGGCGCTTGCCGCGCTCATCGAGCGCGAGGGCGGCCGCGCGATCCTGTTCCCCACAATCGAAATCCGCGACATCGACGATCGCGCGGCACTCGAGGCCGTGATCGACCGCCTCGACGCGTATGATCTCGCGATTTTCGTGAGTCCCAACGCCGTCGACAAAGGCCTCCAGGCCGTGCGCTCCCGCCGGGCGCTTCCGCCGCAGCTGCGTATTGCCGCGATCGGCGGCGCCAGCGCCCGCGCGCTGCAGCGTCTCGGCGTGAGCGCCGTCATCGCGCCGGCCGCCGGCGACGACAGCGAAAGCCTGCTCCGGATGCCCGAGCTCTCGGAGGTCGCGGGAGCTCGCGTCGTCGTCTTTCGCGGAGTCGGCGGCAGGGAGCTCATACGCGGGACGCTGGAGGCACGTGGTGCGAGCGTCGAGTACGCCGAGTGCTACCGGCGCGCAGTGCCCGACGCCGATCTCGCCGCGCTCGAGGCAGCGTGGGCCCGCGGCGAGATCGACGCTTTCGTCGCGACGAGCAGCGAGGGGCTGCGCAATCTGCATGCGATGCTCGACGGTG
>CAZULX010000515.1:0-6812 GCA_964621335.1 uncultured Streptomycetaceae bacterium | reverse complement strand
GTTCTCCAGGGCATGGAGGATGCGGTCGTTCCACGAGAGCCGCGAGACCATCTGCATCGACGTGTCGAGGTCGCTCCTGTAGACGCGCCACGCGTTCTTGCCGGCTTCCTTCGCCATGTACATCGCCATGTCGGCGCGCGCGATCAGGTCCTCGGGATTGTCGGCATGATCCGGATAGACCGCGATGCCGAGGCTGGTGGTGAGCCTCAGGTTTTCGCCTTCGAAGTGGAAGCGCACCGTCGCGATCGAATGCGTGATGCGCTCGGCGAGCACGCGCAGCATCTCGTCGGAGATGTCGGGGACGAGTATGCCGAACTCGTCGCCGCCGAGGCGGCTGAAGAGCTCGTTGCGGCGCACCTGTCCCGCGACCTCTCCGGCCACGCGGATCAGCATCGCGTCGCCGGCGCGGTGCCCGAAGGTGTCGTTGATATACTTGAAATCGTCGAGATCGAAGAAGAGCAGCGCGAGTCGCGAGGAATGGCGCTGCGTTTCGGCGATCATGCGCGAAAGCTCTTCGTTGAAGCGGTGCCGGTTGTAGAGCCCGGTCAGCGCGTCGCGCTCGGCGAGATAGATGAGCTGCTCCGCGGTCTGGCGCTCGTGCGTGATGTCCTCGAACAGCCAGAGGTAGCCCACCGGCCGCCCGTGCATATCCTTGACCGCGTGTCCCTGCTGCGTGACGAGCCGCCCGTCCGCCATCTGCACTTCGTAAGTACCGAAAACTTCGCCCGGCCGCGGCTGGGCGAGGACGTGGTGGGCCTGCTCGTCGGGGCGCACGAGCAGGCCCGAGCACTCGGCGACGAGCGCCTCCGGGGTGCGCCCGATGATGCGCGTGCCCTGCGGCAGCGGCCAGATACGGCTGAACGCCGGATTGCTGTAGACGACGCGGCCGTCGTGCGCCACGAAAAGTATGCCGGTGTCCATCGCCGCGAGGAGCGCCGCGAGCCGGGCGTGCTCGTCCTGCGCGCGGCCGAGGTAATCCTGCTGCACCGTCTGCGAATCCTTGAGCTCGACGACCGTGGACTCGAGCTGCGTTTCGGCTTCCTTGCGCTTGGTGATGTCGCGGATGCTGATGCGTATTCCGCGGTAGCCGCCGCTCTTGTCGTAGATCGCGCGCCAGTCGGCCGCCGCCCAGAACTCGACGCCGTCGCGGCGGCGCGCGCGAAACTCGAAGTCGTGGCCCATGTTCCCGCGCAGCGCCTTGCGTATTTCGCGCATGGTGCGGGCGCTGTCGCCGGCGCCGATGAAAGGCGCCGGGAAGTTCTCCATCGTGAGGCACTGCTGCGGGGTGTAGCCGAACATGTCCTGCACGCGCGGGTTGATCCAGATCAACTCGCCCTTGGGACTGATCCAGAGCTCGCAGTCGTAGCTGTAATCCGCGATCGCAGTGAACTTGGCTTCGCTGTCGGCGAGCGCCTTGATGCGCCCCGCCAGCGCCTCGGCCATCGTGTTGAACGCGTGCGTGAGCTGCGCCACCTCGTCGCCGCCGCGCACCGGCAGCCTCACGCCGAGGTCCCCCGCCGCGAGCTGCGCGCTCGCCGCCGAGAGCTTCGTCAGATTCCGCGTGAGCCAGTACGCGAGCGCAACCATGAGCCCGGTCGAGAGGATGAGCGCGATGACGCCGATCGCGAGGTTGTCGCGTATGAGCTGATTGCGTGCGCTCTCGAGGAAGCCGGTCGCGAGACCGAGCGCGAGCCTGCCGTAGCGCTCGCCGCCGATGCGCACGTCCACCTCGGTGTGGAAGACTTCGCCCCCGCCGCGCGCCTTCAGCAGCGCCTCGCGCGGAGGGAGCGGGGTGCGCTTGTCCCAACCGCTGCTCGCGACAACGCGGCCTTTGCGGTCGTAGAGCACCAGGTACACGATCCCCTGCTCCCGGCGCGCGCGATCGAGGACTTCGTGCGCCTGGCCGCGGTCCCACCGCGTGAGCGGTCCCGCGAGCGCGGCGGAAAGAAGCTGCTTCTGCTCTTCCAGGTGGATGCGCGTGCGCTCGATCAGCTTCTCGTCCATCACGTTGATGCTGTTGTAGATGAGCAGCGCGAGCATGATGAGCTGGACCGCCGCGCTTGCAAGCAGCAGCCGCGCGCGTAGCGGCAGGGCGTTCCGGCTGATGGTCACCGCGTCTTCGGGATCGCCCGCCGCCGCGGCCATCAGAGACGCTTCACCAGCACGACCGAGCGCCGCTGATAGTTGTAGAGCCCGCGCTTCGGCGCCGGCAGCGCGTCGATGTCGGTCTCGGTGAAACCGCGCTCGACGAACCAGTGCTCGGCACGCGTGGTGAGCACGAACAGGCGCTTCAGCTTGAGCCTTCTCGCGCGCGCCTCGATCTCCTTCAGCAGGCGCTCGCCGGCGCCGTGATTGCGGAAATCGGGGTGCACGGCGAGGCCGGCGAGCTCGCCTGCGCGCTCGTCGGGAAAAGGATAGAGCGCCGCGCATGCGACAACGACCCGATCGTGCTCGAGCACGAGGAAGCGGCCGACCTCGCTCTCGAGGAGCCCCCGGTTGCGCTTCACGAGTATGCCTTCGGATTCCAGCGGCTCGATCAACCGGAGTATCCCGCCGATGTCGTCCGGCTTTGCCGGGCGCAGGTTCTCGATCGGATCGGGCGTGACCAGCGTGCCCACGCCTTTGTGAGTGAAAAGCTCGAGCAGGAGCGCGTCGTCGGTGTGGCCGGAGATGAGGTGGGCGCGCTTCACGCCGCGCTCGCAGGCGCGTACGGCGGAAGGGAGGTAGAAGCTCACGTCGGTGTCGGCGCCGCCGCGGCGCGTCATGCGCGCTTTTGCCTGCTTCACCGTGAGCTCGCGCAAGAGCTCTCCGCGGCGCCCGATCACCCCGGGCGTATCCATCATGAATATGAGCTTCTCGGCTTCGAGCGCGATCGCCGTCGCTGCGGCAACGTCCTCCAGGGCGAGATTGAAAACCTCGCCGGTGGGCGAGTAGCCCAGCGGCGAGACCAGCACCAGCTCTTCGTCCGCCAGACGCCTCAAGATCGCGGTGGCGTCGACCTTGCGGACTTCGCCGGTATGCATGAAATCGACGCCGCCCAGGACTCCGAGCGGCTTCGCGGTGATGAAGTTGCCGCTCGCGACCCTGATGTCGGCGCCCGCCATTGGGGAATTCGGCAGGCCCATCGAGAGCAGCGCCTCGATTTCCACGCGGAGCCGCCCGCTCGCTTCCTTGGCTACGCCGAGCGCGGCGTCGTCGGTGACTCGCAGGCCGTCGTGGAAGCGGCTCTCGTGGCCGACCTCGCGCAGGCGCGCCTCGATCTGCGCGCGTGCGCCGTGAACGAGCACGAGCCGCACGCCGAGCGCTGCGAGTAGGTTCAAGTCGTGGGTGAGATCGAGGAAGCGTCCGTCGGCGACGAGATCGCCGCCGAAAGCGATGACGAAAGTCTTGCCGCGGAAAGCGTGGATGTAAGGGGTAACCGACTGGAACCAGTCGATGAACCGGTCCTGGCTCGAGAGGCGCTGACGACGCACCGGCGGCGAGCTTTCCCCTCTCGCGTCCCCGCCCGGATCCTTCTCGTTTCTATTCGAAATGGGCCGCTCCTGCCTGCCCCGCCCGCTTTCTAGTCTCCGCGTGCGGTTTCCAGGTCAGGCATCGAGTGTAAGCGAGATCGCGTGTCCGGAAAAGCCTGACAGCATAGTGACGGGTGACTGGTGACGAGTGACCGGCAAATGAATCACGACTCACGAGCCACTAGTAACCCATTACCAGTCACCAATCACCCGTCACTGGTTTTAGAAATCACCCCAGAGGGTCTGCATCGCGGCGAGCGCGGCGACTGCGGCGGTCTCGGTGCGCAGCATGCGCGGCCCCAATCGCACCGGCGTGAAGCCGGCGGCTTCGGCGTCCTCACGCTCGCGCGGCGAAAGCCCGCCTTCGGGTCCCGCGAGCAGAACGATCGCGCCTTGCGGGCGCTCGAGGCCGGCGAGTCTCGACGCGGCGTCCGGCGCGAGAGTGAAGCGCAGCGCGGCTGCAGGCAGTGCGCCGAGCCACGCGGTGAGCCCCCTCACCGCAAGCACCTGCGGCACGCGGTTGCGGCCGCACTGCTCGCACGACGCGACGGCGATCGCCTGCCAGTGCGCCACCCGCCTGGCGGCGCGCTCCGAATCGAGGCGGACGACGCTGCGCTCGGTCGCGAGCGGTTGAATCGCGGCGATGCCGAGCTCCACCGCCTTCTGGACCGTGTAATCCATGCGGTCTCCGCTCGAGATGCCCTGCGCGAGCGTCACTTCGAGCGGCGATTCGCGATCGACCTTGCGCGCCTCGTCCACGTTCAGCGTGATGCCGCTCCTGGCAACGCGCGCGATCGTCGCATCGTACTCGTTGCCGCGCCCGTCGAAGACGGTCACCGCGTCCTCCGCGGCGAGTCTCAGCACGTGCGAGACGTGGTGCGATTCCGCCGGCGGCACGAGGCACACGCCGTGGGCGGGAATTTCGTCCTGAAGATAGAGGCGCGGAGGGGGCTTGCTGCGGCTCATGACAGCCGATTATGGCTCATCGCGGCGCGGGCGATCGCTCGCGGCTGGCTCCCGCCCGGCCGGGAGACTAGAATCCGGTTTTGCTGCGAACGACCCCATCTTGCGAATAGTAATCCTCGGCGCCGGCCAGGTCGGATCTTCCATCGCGGAAAGCCTGGTCTCGGAAGCGAACGACATCACCATCGTCGACATCAGCTCCGAACGGCTCAAGAAACTGCAGGACCGCTACGACCTGAGGACGGTCACCGGGAACGCCGCGCATCCGGCCGTCCTCGAGCAGGCAGGCGCGCGCGACGCCGACATGATCCTCGCGGTCACTCAGAGCGACGAGATCAACATGGTCGCGTGCAAGCTCGCCGCGACGATGTTCAACATCCCGACCAAGATCGCGCGCATACGCTCCAGCGACTATCTCTCGCATCCGGAGATTTTCTCGCCGCAGAATTTCTCCGTCGATTCGGCGATCTGCCCCGAGCAGGTGCTGACCGACTACATCTCGAAGCTGCTCGAATTTCCCGAAGCGCTGCAGGTGCTCGAGTTCGCCGACGGGCGCGTGAGCCTGGTTGCGGTGCGGGCTTTCCAGGGCGGGCCGCTGGTCGGACATCCGATCTCGCACCTGCGCAGTCACATGCCGCAGGTCGATGCGCGGGTGGCCGCCATATTCCGCGGGGACAGCCCGATTCTCCCCGAAGGCGGCACGGTCGTGGAAGCGGGGGACGAGGTCTTCTTCATCGCGGACACGCGCAACATCCGCGGCGTGCTGCGCGAGCTGCGCCGCCTGGACAAGCCGGTGAAGCGCGTGATGATCGGCGGCGGCGGCAACATCGGAAGGCGCCTCGCGAAGCAGATCGAGCATCGCTATGAAGTGAAGCTGATCGAGTTCAGCAAAGCCGTGGCGCAGAACCTCGCGGCCGAGCTCGACAAGACGCTGGTGCTGGCGGGCGACGTGACCGACGAGGAGCTCCTCCGCGAGGAGAACATAGACGACATGGACGTCTACTGCGCGCTCACCAACGACGACGAGAACAACATCATGAGCTCGCTGCTCGCCAAGCGCATGGGGGTCGGCAAGGTGATCGCGCTCATCAACCGCGGGTCGTACGTGAACCTCGTCCAGGCGGGCCAGATCGACATCGCCATCTCGCCCGCGCAGGCGACGATCGGCACGCTCCTCGCCCGGGTCCGCCGCGGCGACTGCGTGGCGGTGCACTCGCTGCGCCGCGGCGCCGCCGAAGCGCTCGAGCTGGTCGCGCACGGCGACGCGCGATCGTCGAGGGTCGTGGGAAGGCGCATCGAGCAGCTCGACCTTCCGAAAGGCGCGACGATAGGGGCCATCGTGCGCCGTCACAAGCGCGAGTCGCGGCGCGAAGACGAGCTCGCGCCGGCCTACGACTACGAGGTGCTCATGGCGCACCATGACGTGACCATCGAGCCCGAGGACCACGTGATCGTCTTCGCGATGAACAAGCGCATCGTGCCCAAGGTCGAGAAGCTGTTCCAGGTCAACGTGAGCTTCCTGTAGCCGGCCCGAACGATGGCGTGGCTGCTGCCCATCATGCCGGTGCTCGGGCTGATCGCCATGGCGATGAGCCTGTCGCATTTGCTGCCGATCGCGGTGTCGCTCGCGGTGGGCGACGGGATGGCCGGGCTCTTCGCGGTGTCGCTGACGCTCAACCTGCTCGGGGGCTTCGCCGTATGGTTCACGAGCCGACGCCAGCGCCGGCGCGAGCTCCAGTTGCGCGAAGGGATCCTTTTCATCGTGTTCGTGTGGGTCGGCGGCGCGCTGTTCGCGTCGGTGCCGCTGCTTTTCGGCCTGGGCCTCTCGTTCACCGATGCGTATTTCGAATCGATGTCTGCCCTCACCGCGACCGGCGCGACACTGCTCGCGGGGCTCGATTACCTGCCGCCCTCGATCAACGTCTGGCGCGCCGAGCTCCAGTGGCTCGGCGGCATGGGAGTGATCGTGCTGGTGGTGGCCGTTCTGCCGATGATCGGCGTGGGTGGGCGCCAGATCAGCAAAGCCGAGATTCCGGGCCCCATGAAGGACGACCAGCTGACGCCGCGGATGACGCAGACCGCGAAGGGCCTCTGGATGGTCTATTTCGCCCTCACCGCTGCGTGCTTCCTCGCGTACTGGATTGCCGGCATGCCGTTGATAGACGCGCTCGTTCACAGCTTCACCACGCTTTCGCTGGGCGGTTTCTCTTCGCACGACGCGAGCATCGGACACTTCGATTCGCTGCAGATCGAGCTCGTCGCGATCGTTTTCATGACGCTCGCGGGGATCAATTTCGCGACGCACTTCCGCTTCTGGCAGACGCGCAGCTTCGCGCC
>CAZULX010000514.1:0-3038 GCA_964621335.1 uncultured Streptomycetaceae bacterium | reverse complement strand
GTCCAGAACCTTCACTTCGTCGCCGACGCGGATGTCGCCGCCGCGGCCGCGCGTCATCAGCGCGACCGCAAAAGTCGGCTCCTGCTGCTGAAACGCGCGCACCAGCGTTTGCATCACCTGGAGGTCGCGCTCGCCGGTGAGCGGATTCGCGTGCGTCGCGAGACAGCGCGTCTTCGGTCGCGTGACGTCGAACTCGACTTCGCCGATGCGTACTCTGCGCCCCATCCAGTCCTGCTCCTCCCAGGCTGAGACGCCTTCGATCGCGATGTTCGAGCGAAAGCGAGCTTCGGCGAGCTCGGGCCTCTTCAGCGCGGCACCCACCGCCGCGAGGCTTTCCCGGCTGTGCAGCGTGACCTGGCCCTGCTCGTTGTCCTGGTAGCGCGGCGTGATGCCGTCGCCGATCAACCGCAGGGGCGCGCGTTCCGGGTGTTTCCCGAGCGGATTCTCGGTAAGCCCCAGCACATAGCGTTCGACCGCCGCAGCGAGCCGCTCGCGGCCGGCGTCGTCGAGCGCCTCGTCGGCGAGGACCTCGCCGTCGAGCGCGATCGCCAACCGCCGCGCGCCCGGATCGAGCTTTACCTGCAGGCGCGCGAGCCCGGGCGTGTTCGCGAGCACGGCGAAACCGTATTTGCGGCTCCAGGCGGTTTCGGGCAGGCCCGAATCGGCGAAGCGGAACGCGAGCGCGCGATCGCCGGCAATGCGGCCTTCTTCGAGCGCGGTCAGGCGCTCGCACGCTTCGGGCGTGAAACCTTTGACCGGATAACGATAGAGCGCGACGACGTGCGGCATGCGGTAATCCTATCGTACGGGCCGAGTCCACGCGGTACAATCCCTTCGTCCAAAAGTTAAGACCTACTTTTGGCCGGGAAGCAGTTAGCACCAAAGGCTTCGGGCGGCCGGGCGCCTTTGGTGCCGTAAGAGCAACGAAGAACCAATGGGGTCAGCAGGGCGCTTGGTGTTTCGTAGTCGTTTCAAGCTGAATCGTCTGGCTCCGCCAGCGATTCAGTTCAATCTATAGGCGGCGCAAAGTAGGTTTGCACTTTGCGACGGAGAAAGAATGGCAGCGAGGAAATACGACGAAAGCTCGGTCAAGAAACTGCGCGGCATCGAGCCCGTGCAGCGCCTCCCGGGGATGTATACCCGGACCGGCGATCCCACTCACATCATCCAGGAAGCGATCGACAACGCCGCCGACGAGGCTTTCGGGGCCCACGCCGACCGCATCGACGTGACCGTGCACCGCGACGGCTCGGTGAGCGTCGCGGACAACGGCCGCGGCATTCCCGTCGGTCTCCATCCCGAGGAAAAAATCCCGACGGTGCAGCTCGTTTTCACCGAGCTCCACGCGGGCGCCAAGTTCTCGAAAAGCGAAGCCGATGCCGCCTACAAGTTTTCGGGCGGATTGCACGGGGTCGGCGTGTCGGTGACGAACGCGCTCTCCGAGCGCCTCGAAGTCGAAGTGAAGCGCGAAGCGGGCGTGCACCGTATCGTTTTTCAGAACGGCGCGGTGAGTGAGAAGCTGAAGAAAGTGAAAAGCTGCGCCCCGCGCGACACCGGCACGGCGCTACGCATCTGGCCGAACAGGAAGTATTTCGACAGCCCGAAGGTCTCCATGCCGGACCTGGAGCGCATCGTGCGCTCGAAAGCGGTGCTGCTGCCGGGCGTCAAGGTCACGCTCAACGTCGAAACGGCGAAGGAGACCGAGAGCCGCTCGTGGAGTTACCCCGAAGGTATGAAAGGCTATCTCTCCGAGCTGCTCGCCGATGCGCAGGTCGTCGCACCGATTTTCGACGGCGAGAAATACGTGACCGAAGGCAACGGCTTCGCGGTGGGCGAAGGCGCGGGCTGGGCTTACGCCTTCGTCGACGACACCAAAGGCTTCGGCGAATCGTACGCCAACCTCATTCCGACGCCCGCCGGCGGCACGCACGAGGCGGGCTTGCGCGACGGGGTCTTCGAAGCGGTGAAAGCTTTCGCGGAGCACCACAGCATGATGCCGCGCGGCATCAGGCTGATGGCCGACGACGTGTGGTCGCGCACTGTGTTTTTCCTGTCGGCCAAAGTCCTCGAGCCGCAGTTCCACGGGCAGACCAAGGAGAAGCTTTCCAACCGCGATGCGATCAAGCTGGTGTCGAGCATGGTGCGCGACCCGTTCGAGCTGTGGATGAACAGCCACGTGGACTGGGGCCGCAATATCGCGGAGCTCGTCATCAGGCAGGCGGTCGAGCGCTCGCGCTCGGTCACCAAAGTCGAGCGCAGGAAGTCCTCGAGCGTCGTCATGCTGCCGGAGAAGCTCACCGACTGCGAATCGACCGACATCGGCGAGAACGAGCTCTACCTCGTCGAAGGCGATTCGGCGGGCGGCTCGGCGAAGCAGGCGCGCGACAAGCGCTTCCAGGCGATCTACAAGATGCGGGGTAAAGCGCTCAACTCGTGGGAAGTGAAACGCGAGCTGCTTTTTTCCAACGCGGAGATACACGACATCGCGGTCGCGGTGGGTGTCGATCCGCACGGCGCCGATGAAGAGCCCGATCTTTCGGGATTGCGCTACGGCAAGATCGCCTCGATGACCGATGCGGACGTCGACGGCGCCCACATCTCGGTGCTGCTCCTGACGCTGTTCTATCGCCACTTCCCGAAGCTGGTCGAGCGCGGCCATATCTTTGTTGCGAGCCCGCCGCTCTACAAGATAGACATTCCGGCGCAGGGCAAGCGGCCCGCGAAGAAGCTCTACGCCCTCGACGAGGAGGAGAGGAAGTCCATCCTCGACCGCGCGCGCGACGAAGGTGTGAAGCCCGAGTCGATACGGATCCAGCGCTTCAAAGGCCTGGGCGAAATGAATCCCGAGCAGTTGTGGGAAACCGCGCTGTGCCCGGACACGCGGCGGCTGCTGCAGGTGCGCATCGAGGACGCGCCGCACACGCTGTACATATTCAACATGCTCATGTCCAAGCGCGAGGCCGACAAGCGCTGCGCGTGGATGGAAGAAAAAGGCGACACGGTCGAGGCTGACGTTTGATGGATACCAAGACCAAGCA
>CAZULX010000513.1:0-3531 GCA_964621335.1 uncultured Streptomycetaceae bacterium | reverse complement strand
GTTCTCCGGCGCGAGCCCGCGCGCGCCGCGGTGGCCCTGGATGTCGAGAGCGTGAGCGGACGATGTCATCGCCAGGAAGAGTATAAGAGGCGCAATCACACGGGTTTGATCTTCAACCGAAAGAAGGGGTAACGAAGGGAGCCTTCGGTTCCACCTGTTCGTTTACCGGCCGCGGGAGGGCTCCCCGCGAGGGAGCCATCCGACCTCGCGCGCCCACGCTTCGATGTCGCGCTGACGCGCTTGCCAGTCCGCGGGCGCTCTTTCCTTCGACCGCCTCCAGTCGTCGCGCATCTTCGCGACATGTTCCGCCCAGGGAGCCATGCCGAGCGCCTGCCGCCGGCGCTCGACCGCCTTGGCGTCGTCGACCTGCCACGGCGCCATGTCGCCAATCTCGTTCCAGTCGAACTGCGTGCCGTACTTCTGCGGGCGGCGCTCGTTGTAGGCGATGCGATCGTCGAGATAGGCGGCGTGCTGGGCGTCGGCGTCGCCGCGCGCGACGGCTGACTGCAGGAGCTTGAGGCAGCGCCGCTGGAACTGCGGCATTGCGATCGCATGCTGCGCGATGCGCCACGCGGTTTCGGCCCCCTCTCTGCCGGCGAGATGTATGCCGGGCCAGCCGTGCGAGCGCAGGATTTCCTCGAGGCGTGCAGCGTTGCGCTCGTGTACTTCGCGCATCCGCGCGTTGTAGCCTTTGAAGAGCGAGCCGTCCGCGGCGAGCTCCGCCCGCACGCGCTGGTCGTCCGCGAAAAGGTCGAGCAGCTCCTGCGCGATCTGCGGCGCGGCGGGCGTGCTCACGGCTCGCCCGCGCTACTCTCCGCCGGCCGGCGCGAAACCGGTCATGCGCCAGCTGCTGCCGCTCTTCACGAAACAGGCGGCCTGCTCGATGGGGCTGCGGATCTGCTCCTCGGGTACGTAGCCTTCGCGCTCGCGGTAGCGTATGCGCACCCACTTCTGCCTGGCGTCGGCCTTGTCGTCGACTTCCCAGTTGATCACCGGCACGAGGTCGTACGAGAGCGAGCCGAGCGCAGCCGCGGCGCTGGAAGGCTCGGCCTGCACCACAGCGTCGCGGGCGATCACGACGCCGTGATTGAAAGGCTCGACGTCGTCGGGCCACGTGCCGAGAAGATACGGCGCGCAGAGCTCCTTCCGCTTGTCGCGCACGATGTGAGCGGAGCCGAGCTGAAGCGCGGTCGCGAGCTCTCGCCACAAGGGGCTGTCGTCGGTGTCGAGCTCCCACTGCTTGCGGAAAGTCGCGACCCCGCGGCTGCGCTCGTCCTGGTTGCGCACGTTCTTGTCGAGGATCGAGAGCAGGAACTGTTTGTCGCGCTTGTCGACGGCGACCAGCAGGCGTTTCTTGAAGCGCTGCCACGTCGCGTCTCCGGAGGCCTCGTCCACGAGCGGGAGCTTCCGCTGCTGGGCCGCGACCGGTATGGACACGCTGCATGCGACCGCGAACAGGAGCGCGGTGAGCAGCGCGCGCGTCGTCGAAACGTTCAGCGTTGGAAGCATCGTCATGTGGCGAGTCGGAGCGGAAGGAGGCTCGTATCTTAGACGATTCCCGCCGCAGGGAGCGCCGCTGGCGCCACCCGAAGGGCCGGGCGCGACGAGGCCGATGCTATACTCGCAGGCCTTCACGTCGCGTCCCGCGCGGCTAGCCAGATTCCAGGAATCCGCACACCTCGAGGAGCGTCCATGGCACGTATCGAAGTCAAATCCGAGATCACCGGCACCGTGTGGCAGGTGAAAGCGAGCCCCGGCGACAAGGTCGAATCGGGCGACGTCCTCGTCGTGATCGAGTCGATGAAAATGGAGATCCCGGTGATCACCGAAGATCCCGGCGTGGTGAAGGAAATCCTGGTGAAGGAAAAAGACGCGGTGGCCGAAGGCCAGGTCGTCGCGATCCTCGAAGATTGATCGCTTCATTACTTTTTCTGATGGAGTAGACAGTGGCTAGACCGGAGATCGAAGGCGACTGGGTGATGGGATGGCCGGACCGCAAGCGTCCGGGCCTGATCGCGGGCAAGGATTCGCAGGGGCGCGTGATCAACGGCCGCGCGCCGATCACCGAGCTCGAAGGGCTGATCACGCCGACCGACGCGTATTACATCGTCAACCAGCTCGAAGTGCCCGATCCCGTACACCCGGACGACTGGATACTCACCATCGGCGGCGAGGTCGAGCACCCGATCGAGATGTCGCTCAAGGATGTGCAGAAGCTTCCCGGCCGCACCGTGCGCGCGGTGACCGAGTGTGCCGGCAACGACGCGGGTTACTTCGACTATCTCGCCAAAGGCAGCAGGAAGCCTTCGCGCATCAATCAGCAGGACATGAACCAGCGCGCCGCGATGCGCGAGAAGAACGCGGTGCCGTCGACTGAGGAGATCGGCAACGAGTCGACCACGACGTGCGCGATGAGCGCAGGTGAATTCACCGGCGTTCCGCTCTTCGAAGTGCTGAAGAAAGCCGGCGTGAAGCCGGGCGCGGTCAGCGTGCGCATGCAGGGTTACGACCGCGGCCAGCCCGATCTCGCCGTGCAGTACCGCTCGGTCGGCCGTTCCGATTTCAAGCTCGTCGATCCGGGCGTCATCAATTACGAGAAGGGGCTGCCGATCGCGAAGGCGATGCATCCCGACACGCTGCTCGCGTGGTCGATGAATGGCGAGTACCTGCTGCACATCCACGGCGCGCCGGTGCGGGCAGTCGTTCCGGGCTGGTCCGGAAACTGGTGGGTGAAGTGGCTCGAGCAGATCGAGGTGCTGAACCACCTGCCGCAGTGCTATTACCAGCACCACTACTTCGTCTACGGCGAATCGCCCGAAGACCCGAAGAAGGAAATGATCACGTCCATGGGCGTGCGCTGCATCGTCGTCGATCCGCTCGACGAGGATTCGCCGCTGCCGCGCGGCGAGCACAAAGTGCGCGGGCTCGCGTGGAGCGGCATGGGCCGGATCACGCGCGTCGAAGTGAGCGTGGACGACGGCAGGACCTGGAACGACGCACACCTCGAAGAGCCTCGCGAGCGCTGGCTGTGGGTGCGATGGTCGTATCTGTGGGACGCGAAGGACTCCGGGCAATTCCGCATCCACGCGCGCGCGACCGACGAGACCGGCCGCGTGCAGCCGCAGATCCCCTGGAATTATCAGCGCAAGCACTTCGACGGCATCGTGCCGACCGATGTGACGATCGTCTAGAAGCGTGACCCGTGACGAGTGACCGGTGAATGGCGGTTGCGCGCCGCCGGCGATGAGCCACCCGCCACCAGTCACTCATCACCAGTCACCGTTTTTCCATGCACATCGTCGTTTGCGTCAAGCAGGTCCCCAACCCCGAAGCCGCTTTCAGCATGCTCAAAGTCGACGAGCAGGCGAAGAAAGTCGTCCCCGCCCCGGGGCTGCAGCTCGTCATGAGTCCTTTCGACGAGCAGGCCGTGGAGGCGGCGCTGCGCATACGCGAGGCGATCGGCGAGACGAGGATCACGGCGCTCAGCGTTGGCCCGGAGAGCGCGCGCAACGCGCTCAAGCACGCCCTCGC
>CAZULX010000512.1:0-3667 GCA_964621335.1 uncultured Streptomycetaceae bacterium | reverse complement strand
GTAGCGCTTGAAGTTCGAGACCTCTCCGGCGACCCAAGAGAGCGGAAGATGCCGCTCCACGATCTCGCGTGCGAGGCGGTTCAGCTCCGCCACGGTAAGCACGCGCTGCGGCGATTCGAGTTGCTGCGGAAGCTCGAACATGGGACCGATTCTAAACGACGCAAAAAAGCGCCGGACGCGATCGGGACTGGGGAAAAAATGCCCGATCATTCAATGGCTCAGGCAGTACTTGAATTCCATTCCGATTTGTGGTTCTCCACAGACCCGGTAATCTCGACAGTGCACCGTCCGGCTCAGAGGGACACGCCCGGGAGAATGCACGTAAGCGTTTGACGTTGCTACGTAATTCCCAAGGACTAATTTTTGGGCGAATCAGGAATTTCCTATACCGAAGCCGAACTTAGCCCGAGTTTGTGCAGGCTCTCCACAACGTTATCCACAGACATTGTGGAAAAGACCATTTCCTCAAGCGCGCAGAGCGCTTACGACAAATTCATGATGAACGACCTGAGCGTTCTTGCTGAAAGCGTCCGCGCCGATTAAAGTGACGCCCACTTCCGGGGAGCCTCTCACGTGTTTTCCATTATCGAAGCGGCGGGATGGCCGATCTGGCCATTGATTATCTGCTCGGTCATCGCGCTCGCGATCATCGGCGAGCGCATGTGGACGTTGCGCCGCACCGCGGTGCTGCCGACGCACCTGCTCGCGCAAGTGGTCAGCGAACATCGTCAGAAAGGCATCACGCCTGAGGCCGTTGCGCGGCTCACCGGGAGTTCGCCGCTGGGGCAGGTATTCGCGGGCGGATTGCGCAACATCGACAGCCCGCCGGAGGTGATGAAGGAAGCGATAGAGGAGTCCGGGCGCGCCGTCGCCCTCGAGCTCGAGCGTTTCCTCACGACCCTCGGCACGATCGCCGCGATCGGTCCTCTGCTGGGACTGTTCGGAACGGTGATCGGCATGATCGAGATCTTCGGCTCGCAGACGCCGCAAGGCGGCAGCAATCCGCTCGTTCTCGCCCACGGCATCTCGATCGCGCTCTACAACACCGCTTACGGCCTCGTCGTGGCGGTCCCCAGCATGATCTTCTACCGCTACTTCCGCGCCAAGGTCGACGCGATGCTGATCGACATGGAGCTGCAGTCGCTTAAACTCGTCGAAGTCATACACGGCGAGCGCCGCGCGTGAGGTTCACCGCCCGCACTTTTCGGGAAGAGCCCGAGATCAACTTCATACCGTTGATCGACGTGCTGCTGGTCATTCTCATCTTCCTGATGGTGACCACGACCTACTCGCGCTTCGCCGAGCTCCAGATCAACCTGCCCACGGCGGAGGCCAACAAGGCACCCGAACGCGCGGACCAGATCGACGTCGTTGTCGACTCCAAAGGCGCTTACTCGATCAACCGGAGCGCCGTCCCGGAGACGAGCCGCGACGCGATTGCGCGCGAGCTTAAGCGCGCTGCGGCCGGAATGAAGGACCCGGTCATCGTCATCAACGCCGACGCCCAGGCTTCGCACCAGTCGGTGATACGGGTGATGGAAGCGGCACAGTCGGCGGGCTACGGCAAAATCACCTTCACCATACAGTCGCCCAAATGACGTGAGCCGGCTCGAGCGTCACTGGCAGCGCGTGACTGCGCTCAGTCTCCTGCTTTATCCGCTCAGCCTCGCCTTCCGCTCGATCGTCGCGCTGCGCCGCATCGCCTACGCCAGGGGTCTCCTGCGGGCGGTGCGCCTGCCGGTCCCGGTGGTGGTCGTCGGCAACATCACCGTCGGCGGCACCGGCAAGACCCCCCTCGTTCTCTGGCTGGTGGGCCACCTGTCCCGGCGCGGCATGCATCCGGGCATCGTGAGCCGCGGCTACGGCGCGTCGCATGCGCACCCTTCGGCCGTCTCGCCCACGGCCGAGCCCGGCCGCGCCGGCGACGAGCCGCTCTTGCTCGCACAGCGCAGCGGCTGCCCGGTCTGGACCGGCGCCGATCGCGTCGCCGCCGCGCGCGGGCTCATCGCGGCGCATCCCGGGTGCGACGTGATCGTGAGCGACGACGGTTTGCAGCACTACCGCCTCGCGCGCGATGTCGAGCTCGCCGTGATCGATGCCTCTCGCGGCCTCGGCAACGGCCTCATGCTTCCCGCAGGGCCGCTGCGCGAGCCGGCGAAGCGCTTGCGCGAAGTCGACGCCGTTGTCATCAACGCCGCGGCACGCGCGCCTCGCGCGGGCCCACGCGCGTTCGACATGACGCTCGAAGGTCGCGAGTTCCGGAATCTGCTGAATCCGGAGCACGTCGTCGGCCCCGGTCATTTCCAGCGCCAGCGCGTGCACGCCGTCGCGGGCATCGGCAACCCTGCTCGATTCTTCGCCCATCTCGACGCGCTCGGCATCGCGTTCGAAGCGCACGCGTTCGCCGACCACCACGCGTATACCCCCTCCGATCTCGACTATGCCGGCGCCGACGCCATCCTGATGACGGAGAAGGATGCGGTAAAATGCACGCCGTTCGCCTCCGAGACGCACTGGGTGCTGCGCGTCGACGCGGTGCCCGACCCCGAGCTCGGCGAGCTCGTACTGCGCAAGCTGAAGAAGGTTTCGACGCAATGAACCCGCGCCTGCTCGACATCCTGGTGTGCCCGCTCTGCAAAGGGCCCCTCGTGTACAAGAAAGCGCAGAGCGAGCTCATCTGCAAACCGTGCCGGCTCGGCTACCCCATCAGGGACGACATTCCGGTGATGCTCGAGGACGAAGCCAGGAAGCTTCCTCCGGAAGAGGAAGTTTCCTGAACTTCACCGTCGTCATCCCCGCCCGTTACGCTTCGTCGCGCTTTCCGGGCAAGCCGCTGGCGGATCTCGGCGGCGAACCGATGGTGGTGCGCGTGGCGGAGCAGGCGCGCAAAAGCGGCGCTTCCGAAGTGATCGTAGCGACCGACCACCGGAAAATCGCGGACGCGGTGCGCTCGCGCGGCTATGACGTCGTGATGACCCGCCGCGATCACCCTTCGGGAACGGACCGGCTTGCCGAAGTCGCGGCGCTGCGCCGCTTCGGCCGCGAGCGCATCGTCGTCAACGTGCAGGGCGACGAGCCGCTCATCGCGCCGGCGCTCATACGAAAGGTCGCCGGGCGCCTCGAGACGCATCGCCAGGCGCGGATCGCGACCGCAGCGCATCCCATCCGCGACGCGGCCGAGCTCGCGAACCCCAACGTCGTGAAAGTCGTCCTCGACCGCGCGGGCTACGCGCTGTACTTCAGCCGCGCGCCCATACCGTACGCGCGAGATGCGTTTGCAGGGGGGCTGCGGAGCGTGCCCGCCGGCCTGCCGGCGTATCGGCATCTCGGCATCTACGCCTATCGCGCGTCGTTCCTGCGCGAGTTTCGCGAGCTCGCGCCGGTGCCGGTGGAGCGCTACGAAGCGCTCGAGCAGTTGCGCGCGCTGGCGCACGGTTATCGCATCAGCGTCGCGATCACCAACAGCGCACCGCATCCCGGAATCGACACGCCCGAAGACTTGAAGCGTGCGCAGCGCCACTACGCGCAGGCTCGCCCGCGTTCCTTACGGCGTCGAAACCCGTTATAATTTCGCGTTTTCATTCAAAGCGTTCGGCCTTTCCCGGGCAGCGTCCCGCCGGCGTCCATCGGCGACCAGGCACGCGAAGAGCGCACCAACCTCTGCACC
>CAZULX010000511.1:0-2713 GCA_964621335.1 uncultured Streptomycetaceae bacterium | reverse complement strand
CCCGTGGCTGCGGTGATCGCCCGGGGGTTCGAGCAGATGCGCAGCCGCATGAAGCGCCGCCTTTAGAATCAATGACTCAGAGATGGTTTCGAAAACTGCTTTTCGAGATCCTCACCAGCGACAAAGGAGACACAGGAATGTTCAAGCGCATACTCGTTCCCACCGACGGATCGGCCCGCGCCCGGCATGCCGCAGGTGCTGCTGCCGAGCTCGCCCGGCTGGGCGGCGCGCACATCACGGCGCTTCACGTGGCGCCGGCCTACAGAGGCGGACTTCCGCAGAGTCCCGACGCCGCACCGGCTCACGTCGCCCCCGATGACCATGCGGATCAGGCTGGCCGCATCGCCCGACAGTATCTCGACGAGATCGAGGCGCTCGCCGACGCGGTCGGCGCCGGTTTCGACGCACAGTTCGTCTTGAGCGACTTCCCCGCCGAAGCAATTCTGAAGGCAGCGGAACAGTACGGCTGCGACACGATAGTGATCGGCTCGCGCCGGGAGAACACAGTGGGCAGGATGGGCAGCGTCGCGCAAAAGGTGATCGTCGGCGCGAGAATCCCGGTCCTCGTGATCTAAAGCGCCCCGGCGCACGTCGTCCAGCATGAGCACCGTCCACTGGAACGAGTATTCGGCGGTACCTGGGGCACTCCCCTTCTGTGATGCGGCGCCGTCAGGCGCCGAAAGTGAAGCGGCTGGCGACGTTGGAGTAAACCACCTTGTCCGGCATGCGCTCGCGCAGCATGGCGATGAAGGGCTCGCCGGTGCAGTGCATCGGGATGATGACGTCGGGGTTGATGCGCTCCAGCTCCTGCAGCGTGTGCTGGAGGTATTCCTGCGGCGCGGTGCCCAGGTGGAATCCGCCGATCACGGCGTGAACCTTGTCCACGTTGGCGGCCGCCATCGCGCTCCGCACGCTGTTGATGATGCCGGCGTGGCCGCAGGAGGAGATCACCACCAGGCCGCGGCCCTTCACGATGTAGCAGGTGGCGTGCTCGTCCGGGTGGTCGTCGCGCACGAGCTTGCCTTTGCGCTCGGCCTCGCTGTAGTGGTCGTCCTCCACCCACGATCCGCCGGTGACTTCCTCGAACGAGGTGCGCTCGATGTAGCCGGAGGTGAAGGCGCCTTCGAGCGCGCGCGCCGTCGGGCAGCAGACCGCGGGGACGTTCTGCGCCTGCAACGCGCTGCGGTCCACGGCGCCCCACACCACCGACTCGCCGCCCTCCTTGATCCACTTCTCGCGGAAGATCGTCTCGCCCCCGACGTAGAGTGCGAGGTCGTCGCGCATTTCGCCGCGGTGCTGCCGCACAAAGCCGTCGAGGCCGCCGAAGTGATCGCGGTGGCCATGGCTCAGGATGAGGCCGTTCAACTTCGCCGGGTCGATGCCGAGCAGCTCGAAGTTGCGGTTGATGATCTCCGGCGTGTAGCCGAAGTCGAGCACGTATTGCGCCTTCGCGCCCTCCTTCACCGACGCCAGGTGCAGCGACAGACCCCACTCGCAGGCGAAAGTCATGTCGGGACGCCCGGGTATGCGCCCCATGTGCTCGACGCGCACCAGCGCGTGCGAAGTCTTGGGTAGAAAGCGCTCGTAGCGCGAATCCACCACGACGCGGACGGACAACTCATCGACAACTGGCGCTTGAAAAGCCATGGAAGACCTCGCTGGGGGGGGTTCAGGGGACCAGTCGGGCATTCTACAGACGTGATATTTCCTGAAACGGGCATGGCCTCCCCTTGATCCAGATCAAAGCCGCGGGCCCACCCCGCTCTTACTCTGGCCATGAGGGAGCGACATGGACAAACACATGGATTCAGGCTGGGCCCGGAGCGTGCGTCGCAGTCTCGCCGCGCTGGCTGCACTCGCGACGACAGTTGCAGCCACGCCTGCCGCCGCGCAGATCCCCGACGCTACCCGCGGGCGCGCGCTCTACGAGAACCACTGCATCGCCTGCCACACCGCGGAGGTGCATTCGCGTCCGAACAGGATCGCGCTGACCCGCGAAGAAGTGCGCGAGTTGGTCGAGCACTGGCGCCGCCAGCAGAATCTCACCTGGAGCGATCAGGACACCGCGGACGTGGTCGAATTTCTCGGCCGCTCGCGGTATCACTACGCTCCCGCAACCGATAGACTGAGCGAACGTTAGAGGAAACGCCATGGCGCAACTGATTCCCCAGACTCCACCCGACTTCGACCACACCCGCGTCATCGAGCGGCCGGACGGCTTCTATTGGCAGGACACGGGCGGCGGCCGCGAGTACGGGCCGTTCCCGACGCTGATCGAAGCGGTTCAGGATATGGAGCAGCAGGACGACTCGACGTTCGAGCCCGGTGAGACGACCGAGGAAGCCATGGCCGAGATCGGTATTTCGGACTGGAACGATCCGGTGACCGGCGAGCCTGCCGAGGAAGACGGCACCCGCACTGAGGAACACTGAAAGTCCGTCAGAACGCCTGGTAACCCAGCGACAGGGAAGCGACCGCGACCAGCACCGTCGCGGCGCGCACGCCTGCGTCCCGGCGCGCGAATACGAGGGGCGCACAGCGGCCTCGATCGCACTGTAGACGGAACGCGTACGAGCAATTGATCCATATCAAAGATGGCTCCGCGGAAGCGTCCGCAGAAGAGGCTCCCCAATATCTCGCGTGTCTGCGACCTGTCTTTGACGCAGATCAACTGCGAGAAAGGCACGTTCTCGTATCGTTCGACGACCTTGCC
>CAZULX010000510.1:0-6177 GCA_964621335.1 uncultured Streptomycetaceae bacterium | reverse complement strand
GACGGTGCTGGTCGAGCCGAAGTTCGTCACGTATTCCGAAGGGAGCTCCCCCGTGACCGTCACCTCGAGGAACGCGCGCATGTCCGGTAACGGGGAGCACGTCTACTTCGAAGACGACGTGCGGGTCGTGCGCGCGCCTTTCGGCTCGCGCAGCGAGCTCGTGCTGGAGACCAATTACCTGCACGTGATTCCGGACGAGAACATCGCGAAGACCGACCGGCCCGTCGTCATCCGCGACGCGACCGCCGTCGTCGCGGCATCTGGCTTAGAATTGAACAGTGAAACACGCGTCCTCAGGCTGCAGGGCCGGGTCAAAGGCACATTCGAAAGCAAGGGGACGCACAGTGGCCGGTAGGTGCGCAGCCGCGCTGCGCACCTTCGCGGCCGTTTTCGCCGCCGCCGTCGTGCTCGCCGTGCCGGCGCACGCCGAAAAGGCCGACCGCGGCAAGCCGATCCATCTCGAAGCCGACCGCGTCACCGTCGACGACGCGAAGCAGCTCGCGACTTTCACCGGCAACGTTGTGCTCACGCAGGGAACGATGTTCATGCGCGGAGACCGCATGGAAGTGCGTCAGGACAAGGGTGGATTCCGGCAGGGCACGATCTGGGGCAAGCTCGCCTACTTTCGCCAGAAGCGCGACGGCTACGACGAGCTGATCGAAGGCTGGGCGGAGCGCATCGAATACGACGGGCGCAGCGACAAGGTGCGCATGTACGACCGGGCGATGTTGAAGCGGGGGCAGGACGAAGTGCGCGGCAATTTCATCTCTTACGACTCCAACACCGAGTTTTTTCAGGTCGATGGCGCGACGAAGTCCGCATCCTCCAAACCGGGCGACACGCGCGTGCGCGTGATCCTGCAGCCGAAGCCCAGGGAAGAGCCCGCGCCCGCTCCTGCATTACCGCTCAAGCCGGATGCGAGCGGCGCTACGCAGCGCCGGGACGCCGATGGCGGCGGGAAGTAAGGCGATGCTGCGCGAAGCGGGCCTGCCCGAGGCGCCGCCCGAACGCGCCGAAGACGCTGCCGCGGAGCGCATGGAGCTGCGCGCCGAAAGCCTGCGCAAGCGCTACCGCTCGAGAGTCGTCGTGAAGGACGTCTCCCTCCAGGTGCGCAGCGGCGAAGTGATCGGACTGCTCGGCCCCAACGGCGCCGGCAAGACCACGTGCTTCTACATGATGGTCGGGCTCACGCCGATGGACGGCGGCGAGCTTTACCTCGACGGCGAGCGCCTGACCCATATGGCGATACACGAGCGCGCGCGGCGCGGCCTTTCGTACCTGCCTCAGGAAGCGTCGATCTTCAGGCGCCTCACGGTCGCCGACAACGTGCGCGCGGTGCTCGAGCTGCACGAGCGCGATTCGAGCACGCTCGAGCTGAAGCTGGACGACCTCCTGCGCGAGCTGCACATCGCGCACCTGCGCGACAATCCCGCGATCAGCCTCTCGGGCGGCGAGCGCCGCCGAACCGAAATCGCGCGCGCGCTCGCCACCGAGCCGCGCTTCATCCTGCTCGACGAGCCTTTCGCGGGCGTCGACCCGATCGCGGTCCTGGAAATCCAGAAGATCATCCGCTTCCTCAAAGCGCGCGGCATCGGTGTCGTCATCACCGATCATAATGTGAGAGAGACTCTCGGCATTTGCGACCGCGCTTACATCATCAACGACGGCTCGGTCCTCGCCTACGGCAAGCCCGAGGAAATCGTCTATAATGAGAGCGTAAGAAAGGTCTACCTGGGAGAGCACTTCCGTCTGTAGCGAGCCTCCCCCTGTCCGCGGCCGATACCGCGTCGCCGCGGGATTGGCAGCCGGCCCGCACACCCCCCAGAGCGCATGAAGCACTCCCTCCAACTCCGGCTCTCGCAGCACCTCACGCTGACCCCGCAGTTGCAGCAGTCGATACGGCTGCTGCAGCTCTCGACGCTGGAGCTGAACCAGGAGCTCGAGCGGTTTCTGCAGGAGAACCCGCTGCTCGAACGCGACGAAGGCGCGCAGGATGCGCTGCCCGTCCCCCTGGGACTGAACGGCAGCGCGCAGGAAGAGACGTCCGTCGAAGCGCCCGCGCCGCCCGCGGAAGACTCCGCGGCGCAAACTGACAGCGACGTATTCACCGCGGTGCGCGAGGAGCCTTACGGTTCCGGCGGACGCGAGGACGGCGAGGACGACGACTATCCCCAGCTCGCGGCGGAAAGCCCGACGCTGCGCGACCACCTCATATCGCAGCTCTCGCTCACCAATCTTCCGGCGCGCGACCGCACGCTCGTGACGCTGCTCATCGAATCGCTAGACGAGGACGGCTATCTCGCGCAGGACGTGACCGAGCTCGAGGGGATGCTGCCCGAGGAGCTCGGCGTCGAGCGGGAGGAGCTGCAGATCGCATTGAAGCACCTGCAGCACCTGGAGCCGACCGGCGTGGGCGCGCGCAATCTCGGCGAATGCCTCGCCCTCCAGCTCGCGACACTGCCCGAGTCGGCCCCCTTCCGCGGCGAGGCGCTCGACGTCGTCAGGAACCACCTCGAAGCGCTCGCGGCGCGCGATTTCGCAAAGCTTCGCAAAGTGCTCAAGTGCGACGACACGTGTTTGCGAGGCGTGCAGAAGCTCATCACGAGCCTCAACCCCCGGCCCGGCCGCGAGTACACGTCCGACGACACGCGTTACGTCGTGCCCGACGTGATCGTGCGCAAGTCGAAAGGCGTCTGGATCGCCGCGCTCAATCCCGATGCGATGCCGAAGCTGCGCATCAACCGGCTCTACGCGGACATCCTCTCGCGCGCGCGAGGCTCGGGCTCCCAGCAGCTCTCGAGCCAGCTCCAGGAAGCGAAATGGCTCATCAAGAACGTGCAGCAGCGCTTCGACACGATCCTGCGGGTCGCGCAGGCGATCGTCGATCGGCAGCGGCATTTCTTCGAGCACGGCGAAGTCGCGATGCGCCCCCTCGTGCTGCGCGAGATCGCCGAAACGCTCGACCTTCACGAATCCACGGTCTCGCGCGTGACGACGCAGAAGTTCATGCACACCCCGCGCGGCTTATTCGAGCTCAAGTATTTCTTCGGCAGCCACGTCACCACCGAAAGCGGCGGG
The DNA here is from genome assembly GCA_964621335.1 of uncultured Streptomycetaceae bacterium. Taxonomy (GTDB): domain Bacteria; phylum Pseudomonadota; class Gammaproteobacteria; order Burkholderiales; family SG8-41; genus JAQGMV01. The sequence continues at coordinate 3,099 of CAZULX010000510.1, read as the reverse complement.
TCGGCCTCCAGCACCGCGATCCGCGCGCTCATCAAGCAGCTCGTGACGGCGGAGAATTCGCGGAAGCCCCTGAGCGACAGCCAGCTATCCGAAATCCTGGGCCAGCAGGGGATCGTCGTTGCGAGGCGTACCGTCGCCAAATACCGCGAATCGATGCAGATCCTGCCGGTAAACTTGAGAAAGACCCTTTAACCCCCACATTCAGGAAGGGCTCTTCGCATGAACCTGCATCTCACCGGGCACCAGCTTCCGATCACCCCCGCGATACGCGAATACATCTCGGGCAAGCTCGAGCGCATCACCCATCACTTCGATAACGTGATCGACGTGAGCGTCGTCCTGTCTGTCGAAAAACTGCAGCACCGGATCGAGGCCACGGTGCACCTGAGAGGCCGCGACATCTTCTGCGAGAGCTCGGCGCAGGACATGTACGCGGCCATCGACGGCCTCATCGACAAGCTCGACCGTCTGATCCTCAAGCACAAGGAAAAGACGCTATCGCACCGCCACGACGGGGATGCGATCAAGCATCAGGCCGAATGAGCCACACCCGCTACGCGGCCGCCGCCGCCCGCCCGACCCCAGGACCATGAACCTCATCTCCAAGCTGCTTCCCCAGGCCAACGTTCTCGTCGATCTCGACGTCTCCAGCAAGAAGCGCGTGTTCGAGCAGGTGGGACTGCTCTTCGAGAACAACAACAGCGTCGCGAGGAGCGAGGTCTTCGACAGCCTCTTCGCGCGCGAGAAGCTCGGCTCGACGGGGCTGGGGCAGGGTATCGCGATCCCGCACGGCCGCATCAAGGGCCTGAAAGAAGCGGTGGGCGCGGTGGTGCGTACGCATCAGCCCATAGCTTTCGATGCGCCCGACGGGCAGAACGTGAGCATTATTTTCGTGCTGCTCGTTCCCGACCGCGCCACCGACATCCACCTGCAGATCCTTTCCGAGCTCGCCCAGATGTTCAGCGAGAAGCCGTTTCGCGAGCGCCTCCTGGCTGCCCCCGACGCGGCCGAGCTGCACCGGCTCATCACTCAATGGCAACCGCATGCCGCGACTCAGCATAGCCCGGCTGTTTGAGGACAATCGGGAAAAGCTGAAGCTCGCGTGGACCGCAGGCCGCGAGGGCGGCGACAGGCATCTCAACAGCGAAGTCATCAAGGGCTCGACCAAGGGCCTGATCGGCCACCTCAACTTCATCCATCCCAACTGGATACAGGTGCTCGGCGAGACCGAAGCCGAGTACCTGAAGAAAATCGACCCCGAAGTGTGCCGCCGCACGCTCACCGAAGTCGCCACGCGCGACCTCGCGTGTTTCATGGTCGCAGGCACCGATCAGGTGCCCGCGACGCTTTCCAGCGTCGCCGACGCCACCCACACGCCCCTCTTCGTCTCGGCCGTGCCCAGCATCGAGCTGATGTGGATGCTGCGCCCGTATCTCGCGCGCGCGCTGTCGGACTCGACCACCGTCCACGGTGTGTTCCTCGACGTCCTCGGCATGGGTGTTCTCATCACCGGTGCGTCGGGCGTGGGCAAGAGCGAGCTCGCGCTCGAGCTCGTGAGCCGCGGCAGCGGCCTCATCGCCGACGACGTGGTCGAGCTCTATCGCATCGGGCCCGAGACGATCGAGGCGCGTTGCCCGACGCTGCTCCGCGATTTCCTCGAGGTGCGCGGCCTGGGCGTGCTCAACATCCGCACGATATTCGGCGAAGCGGCGCTGCGGCCGCGCAAGAACCTGAAGCTGATCGTCCACCTCGAACGGCCCGGCGCCGACCTCGCGCCGCTCGAGCGCCTGCCGCTGCGGCCGGGGGCGGAGGACGTGATGGGGGTGGACATCGTCAAGGTTACGATACCGGTGGCCGCGGGACGCAACCTCGCGGTGCTCACGGAGGCAGCCGTGCGTAACTACGTGCTCCACTTGCGGGGCATAGACGGCACTTCGGAGTTCATCTCGCGCCAGGCGGCGCAGATGCAAAAGCCCGAGGGCTGACGCATGCAGCTCGTTCTCATCACCGGCCTCTCGGGCTCTGGAAAGAGCGTGGCGCTGAACGCGCTCGAGGACGCGGGCTATTACTGCGTCGACAACCTGCCGATGAAGCTCCTGCCGGAGCTCGTCGCTTTCCTCGCGCAGGCCGGTTACTCGCGCGTTGCGCTCAACATGGACGTGCGCAGCGGCGAAGCGCTCGACGCGCTGCCGCAACACCTCGCCGCGCTGCGCGGCGCGGGCACCGACGTGAAAGTGCTGTTCGTCGAAGCGAAGGACGACACGATCATTCAGCGTTTCTCGGAAACGCGCCGCCGCCATCCGCTGGGCGACGGTCACCGCACGCTGCCCGAAGCCATCGCACGTGAGCGCGAGCTCCTCGAGGACATCGCCGGGCTCGCGCACCACATCGACACGAGCGAATTGAGCCCGCACGTACTTCGCAACTGGGTGCGCGATTTCGTGCAGGTCCCGGCGGCGGGGCTGACGCTCCTTTTCCAGTCGTTCGCATACAAGCACGGCGTGCCGCTAGACACCGACATGGTATTCGACGTGCGCTGCCTGCCCAATCCGCACTATGACCCCAGGCTGCGGCCGCTTACGGGGCGCGACCGGGCGGTGATCGAGTTCTGCGAAGCCGACCACAGCGTGCAGAAAATGCTCGCGGACATCCGCCGCTTCGTCGAGGAATGGCTGCCCAGCTTCGATCGCGACAGCCGCAGCTATCTGACGGTGGCGATCGGCTGCACCGGCGGACGCCACCGCTCGGTGTACCTCTCGGAGGCGCTGGCCGAGTATTTCCGCGCGCACCATGCGCGCGTCCTGGTGCGCCATCGCGAGCTGAGCACCTGATGCCGCTGGGCGCGCGCATCAGCGCGTGCTCTCACAAATCTCCCCTCGCCCTTCGGGAGAAGGGGCCGGGGGTTGAGGGAAAGCGAGACATGATGGAAGAGCACTTCATCTTCCCGCTGGGCACCGTCCTTTTCCCCGGCGGCTCGCTGACGCTCAAGATCTTCGAGCAGCGCTACCTGGAAATGACCAAGGCGTGTCTGCGCGACGAGCGCCCTTTCGGCGTGTGCCTGATCCGCGAAGGGCGCGAAGTCGGCGATCCCGCGGTGCC
>CAZULX010000509.1:0-2786 GCA_964621335.1 uncultured Streptomycetaceae bacterium | reverse complement strand
TCGAGTCTGTGGCCGAATCCTATCGGCGCAATGGGCTCAAGTCAACTATATGACCTATATGAATTCGGGGATGCCGGGTGCTAGAATTCCGCGACCGATGGAGCACGACTACGACAGGATACCCCGCACGGCCGACACGCTCGCTGCCGGCGGCCTCACCTTGAGCCCGCTGTACAAAGAGGTCAAGATGCGGTTGACGCGCGGGCTTGCGAGCGGCGAGTGGAAGCCCGGGGAAGCCATCCCCAGCGAATCGCGGCTCGCCGAGCGCTTCAGCGTGTCCATAGGCACGATACGCAAGGCGATCGACGACCTCGTCGCCGAGCGCATCCTGCTCAGGCAGCAGGGGCGCGGCACTTTCGTGGCGACGCACACCGAAGACCGCACGCTCTTTTACTTCTTCCACATCGTCGGCAAGGACGGCGACCGCGAGCTGCCCGTGATCGAGCTCCTGTCCTTCCGCGGCACGCGTGCGAGCGCGGCAGAGCAGGACAAGCTCGCGATCGAGCCCGCAGCGCCGGTTTTTCGCATTCACAACGTGCTCAAGCTGAGCGGCCGGCCCGTCATCTTCGACGAGATCACGGTACCCGCCGCGCTTTTTCCGGACCTGAACCAGGAGGTTTTCGGCGGGCGTGTAGGCACGATCTACGGTCTCTACCAGGCGCGCTACGGCATCAGCGTGACCCGCATCAGCGAGCGCATCTCGGCGGCGCACGCGCCGGCGCGCGCGGCGAAGGTGCTCGAGCTCGCGGACGCTACACCCGCGCTCGCGATCAAGCGCGTCGCGTATACCTACGACGACACGCCGGTCGAATACCGCGTGAGCTGGGTCAACACCGGACGCCACGAGTACCTGGCCGACCTGTGGAAGAACGACGCCCGCGGATAACGCGCGAGCTTCGTCAGTTCGTCATTTCGTCACTTCATAAACGCGCAAGCCCCCGCTTCGCCGCTTCGATCAGCGCCGGGTCCTTCGAATTCCTCAGCAGCCAATCGAACTGCGCGCGAGCATCGTTTTTCAGTCCGGCCCGCATCAGGTTGAGCGCTGCGAGCAGCCGCGACTGGAATGCGAGCGTGTCGGGCGCGACGGCCTGCACGAGCAACGCCGAGCGCAGGTAATACGCCGCGGCCGACACCGGCTCGCCCGCAAGCTCGTAGGCGCGGCCGAGCCCGAAAAGCGCTTCGCGGGCATGGTCGTCGTTCGAAAGCGGGACGAGAAGCGCATACACCGCCTGCGCGGCTTCGACGGTGCGCATGTCCAGCATTTCCTGACCGAGCTCGAGGACGCTTTGGGCGAGCAGCGGGGTCACGCTCGTGCGTCCCGCGAGCAGGCGCTTCATCGTGTCGACGCTCAATGCGGTTTCGCCGGCCTGGAGCGCAGTGCGCGCGAGGGCGAGGTGCCATTCGATCGCGTTCACCGCGGGTGGCGTCGGCAGGCCTTTCCACAGCTTCAGCGCGAGCGCGGCATCGTTGTGCTTCGCCGCGATCGTGCCGAGGAGATAGCGCGTCTCGCCATCGAGCGCTTCGACCTCGAATCCGATGCGTTGCAGCGCGCGCAGCGCCGTGTTGTCCAGTCCCGCCGCATAGAGCGAGGAGGCGAGCTGGAGCTGTGCGCTCCTCCGTATGTCGCCGTTCTGCGCGCGCTGCGCGAGGTAAGCGTGGAACGAGCGCGAGAGGAACGCGTCTGCGGGGAGCCGCCGCGCCGCGTAATCCGCCCACGCAGCGTCGTCGCCCATCAGCAGCTGCTCGCGATTGCCGACCTCGGCAGCGGTCGAAAGATACGCCTGCCACAGGCGCTGCGCCGCGCGCGTCTGGGCGCTCTCGTCGCCCGCATCGACGCTTTGCAGCAGGCGCTCGAGAGCTTCGACCTGGAGCGAGCCGTTGCGCGCGCGCCCGGCCGCTTCGTGAATCGCGCGCCAGTACGCGGACTGCGGATCGCGGGCAAGCGCGGCGCGCGCCTGCGTGATGACCGCTTCGGGCGCGAGCAGCCCGGTTCGCAGCTGCAGTCTCAACCTCGCGGGCGTGAGGTCTCCCGAGGGCGGCAGCCAGTTGAGCGCGTCGGCGTCGTGCCCGAGGTCCAGCAATCCTTCCGCGAACCGCTCGGCGACGTGTGGATCCAGCGGCCGGTAGTCCTGTTGAAACCGCAGCATGCTGGAGAAAGCGTCGTCGCCGCGGCGCTCGGCGAGATAGCTTTCGATGACGGTGAGGCGCACGGCCTTCGCGTCAGTCGCTGCCGTCTTGGGCTGCCACAGGAGCTTCGCCGCATACGCGCGAGCGCCCCGGGCGTCGTCTTTGGCGAGCGCGGCGCTCGCGCCTTCGGCGAGGCACGCGTGCAGCGGTGGCGCCATGCGCTCGGGGGGCAGCGCGCTCGCGCGGGCGAGCAGCGCGTCGCGGCGATTCAATCGCGCGAGCACTTCGCAGCGCAGGCCTTCCCACTCCTCCCAGCGCGGCGCTTTCGGGTCGCGCGGCTGCAAGGCGTCGACCTGTGCGAGCGCGAGCTCGCGTGCGCCAGCGCCGAGCATCGCCCGCACCGCAGTCGGCGGATCGGGGGCGGCGGAGACCGGGCTCGCCCACGCTGCGGCAACGATCAGGATGAATCGCCTGAGCACGTGTTTGCACATCGTCACAGCGCCGATATTAAGGCACGTTGCTTCCTGCTTCGCACGGCATATTGAAACCGTGCTTAGGCGGCCACCGCCGCTATGAACATAACTTGGACGTAAAAAAGGCGGCGCGCGGCCGCCTTTCGTCCCGCTGCACGCGATCGCTACTGCCCGGCGACCTCGGGC
>CAZULX010000508.1:0-4281 GCA_964621335.1 uncultured Streptomycetaceae bacterium | reverse complement strand
GCGGTTCCCGCCGATGCCGCCCGGGGTCGTCCGACACCGGCGCCGATGGTAATCTGCCCCGGGCGGGAACCCCGGGGCACGCGCTGCGTGGTAACGTAAACCCGCCGGGCCCGGCAACGACTTCAGGCACTCCAGGAGAATGGCAGATGGTCACACTCGAATTCCACGATCCGTCGGGCACGCTGGAGGTGACGCAGTCTTTCGCGCCGCGCCTCGACACGCTCGAAGGCAAGCGCATCGGTTTCGTCAGCAACGAGCAGTGGCAGGCGTATCGCATGCTGCCCGCGCTCAAAGAGATGCTGGAGAAGGATTTCCCCGGCATCGAAGTACTGCCGATCGATACTTTCCCACAGGGCAACAACCTCATCCCGACCGAAGAGACTGCGGCGGCGGTCGCGAAAAGCGGCGTCGACGCGGTGATCGTCGGCAACGCGAGTTGAGGGGCCTGCGCCACAGCATGCGGCCGTGCAGCCGCTAGGATAGAAAGCCTCGGAATCCCCACCGTCACGCTCACGCGGACGGATTTCACCGGGGTCATGAAAAACGCCGTATCGGGCCTCGGCCTCGCGCCCGACGCCGCGATGGTGACGTTTCCGATCGACATGTTCCTGCCGGGTAGCGACATCAGCGCGCTCGCGGTGAAGAAGCGCGAGTTCTACAACGGGCTCACGAAGTGGAAGTCCGATTTCGAGAAAGCGGCGGGCGGGGAAAGCCCGATGATCCGCGTCGAAGGCGCTTCCTACGAAGACGCGCTCATCAAGGCCAACAACCTGATGATCACGAACCTGTGGGGCGACGGGCTCCCGATCTGGCCCGCGACCCGCGAGCGTGTCGACTGGATCTTGAATGGCACGCCGCTGCCGCGTACCCATGCATTCGGCAAGTTCCCGCCGCGGGGCGGCGTCACCACGGTGGAGTCGTGCGCCGTCGCGCTCGCGATGGCGGGCGGGCGTCCGGAATATCTGCCGGTGCTCATCGCCGCGGTCGAAGCGTCGCTCGACGCGAGCTCGAACTTCGACCAGTTGCAGGCGACTTCGGGCGCGCCTTTCCCCGTCGTCATCGTCAACGGCCCGATCGGGAAGCAGATCCGGCTCAACTCGGGCTTCGGCTGCCTCGGCCCCGACCCGCAGCAGCCCGCCGGCGCGAGCATAGGCCGGGCGCTGCGCATGCTGCAGCAAAACCTCGGCGGTGCGGTGCCGGGTATCGGCACGATGGCGATCTGGGGCGCGATGCGCTACACGAACGTCGTTTTCGCCGAAGACGAAGAAGGCCTGCCGGAAGGATGGGAACCGCACGGCACCGCGCGCCACGGCTACGACCGCGGCACGAACTCGGTCTCGCTCGTGTTCGGCACCGGCGTCACGAACGTGCGCCGCAGGAGCGCTAAGAAAGAAACGCCGGAGGAAGACGTGCTGCAAGGACTGTGGCGCATGGCCGATTACATGCGCACGCCCAACCTCGGGGGGCTCATGGGCTGGGACGAAGGCGCGCCCGGGATCATGATCGTGCCTCGCATCGTCGCGCAGATGATGGCCGAGCAGGGCTGGACCCAGGCTACGCTGAAGCAGTTCCTGTGGGAGAACTCGAAGATTCCGGTCGAGCACCTGAAGCGCGGCGGCGCGCTGTCGTGGTTCGAGATAGACTCGAATCCGGCGACGCGCGATAGCATCAGGCAGGACCCGTGGCCGGTCACACGCAGGCCCGAGAACATCGTGTTCGTGGTCGCGGGCGGGTCGCATCCGACGCACGCGTACTGGCTACAGGGCACGGGCCCGCAGGTCCTGGGACGCGTGATACGCACGCCCGAGACTTTCGACAGGCTGCTCGCGGAAGCCGACCGCGATCTCGGCTGCGGATCGGAGGAGTGCCGGATCTAGGCAGGAACCCCTCTCCCTTCGGGGAGAGGCCGGATGAGGGAATGGCCATGACCGCACGCGACTGGATAGGCCGCATCAAAGTCTGGTCGACCGCGTTCGTCGCGCGCGCGGATCGCTTCATCGACGAGCGCGCGGAAAAAGCCAAGGCCGCGTGGGGTGCGAGCATGGAATACAAGCGCCGCTACACCAATCCCGACGACGCGAAACGCGCGCGCACCCCGCCCCGCGACCTGAAGCTCTAGATTCGTTCGTGTCCGTCAGGACAGATCGAGCGCGAGCTCGAACGTTCCGGCGTAGCCTTTCTTCTCCTCGCGCAGCGGCAGCACCAGCTGGCTTCCCCGGAAGAGAAAAATAAAGTCGCGGTTGTTCCTCACCTTGCGCGGGCCGCGGCGCGAGTACGGTGCTTGCGCGTGGACCTCGTCGGTGAGCTCGTCGTCGAAGTACATCTGCGAGGTGAACTCGGTCCCCCTGCCTTCTTTCTGCTGCGTGCGAATCTTGAAATGGATGTGCACGGCGCGGTTGGGGTACCACCCGGGAAAGATCGTCGTGAAGCCGGCGATGCCTTTCCTGTCGGTGAGCTGGTAACCGCGCAGGAAGCGCTGTCCGAGAGTCGATTTCTGCCAGTCCTCGGTGTCCGAGTAGAGGCCCTCGGCGTCGCAATGCCAGACGTCGACCTGTGCGCCGGATAGCGGCAGGCAGCGGCCGCCGTTGAGGTCCGATACTTTGAACGTGAGGCGCAGCGGAACGCCCTGTCTCGCGACGCCGGTGCGCGGATCGGAACGGATGTCCGAGCGGTGGGCCGCGGCGTCGACGAAGAACGGACCTTCGATATGGCGCGGGCGCACCACGCACGCAGGGCCGTCCGTGGAACGTGCCGGAGACGCACCGCGTGCGCCGCCCGTGAGCAACGATGCCGCGCCCGCGCCGAGCAGCCGGATGACTTCGCGGCGAGAGAGTACGCGCCCGGTTTGCGAGTCGTCGTCGTGCATGAATGATCCGAAAGCGGTGCCGCGCGCGGTAAGCGCATGACGGGCCAGAGCGCATTATAGAGCGTGCTTCCCGGCGTAAACTCGAGCGGGAGAGGACGTGAATGGATTTCGAACTCGATGCCGAGCAGCTCGCGATGCGCGATGCGGTGCGCCGCATGGTCGAGCGCGACCTGTTGCCGCTTGTCGAGCGCCACGACGTGCGGCACGCGCTGCCGAAAGACGCGTATCTCGAAGTGCTCGCGATACTCGCGCGGCAGCGCCTCACTGCGCCGCGTCTTCCTGCGGAAGCCGGCGGCGCGGGCATCGCCATGCTCGACTACGGCATACTCTTCGAGCAGATACCGCCGCGCATCGGGATGAACCTGATGTCGCACGAAGGCTGCGTCACGCGCCTGTACCTCGAGTGCTCGGCGGCGCAGAAAGAGCGCCTGCTGCCCGATCTCCTCGCGGGAGTAAAAGTCGGCTGCACCGGCTCGACCGAGCCCGACACCGGGTCGGATCCGCGCGGCATCAAGACGCGACTCGTGAGCGAAGGCGGCACGCTGCGGCTTTTCGGCTCCAAGATGTGGATCACCCACGCCTCGGTTTGCGACGTGATGATCGTCACGTGCCTCGACGCGCGCGACGGCAAGGCCGGACGCGATGTGGTGAAAGTCGTGGTGGAGAAGGACCGCACGCCTTTCGCGGCGCGCGAGATCGACACGATCGGATTGACGCAGGGCTATCTCGGCGAGGCGGTGTTCGACGGCTGCGCTGTACCCGAAGAGAACGTGATCGAATCGCAGCGCGGCGGCACGAGCGTGCTGAGAGAGACCTGGAACGTGAACCGGCCGCTCGTGGGCCTGCAGGCGGTGCACCTCGCGCAGGCCGCGTTCGACGTCGCGCTCGAGTACGCGAAAGTGCGCAAGGCTTTCGGCAAGGCGATCGCCGCGCACCAGCTCGTGCAGAAGAACCTCTCGGACATGGCGACTTCGATCGAGGCGAGCCGCCTCCTCTGCTACAAGGCGCTCGCGCTCGTCGACCGTGGTGCACCGGCGGAAGGCACCTCGGCGATGGCCAAGCGCTACGCGCAGAACGCGTGCGAGCGCGTGGTGTGGGAAGCGATGAACATCCTCGGCGCGCTCGGCCTCGCGCGCGAAGCGAAGCTCGAGGCGATGTATCGCGACGCGCGCATGCTCTCGATACCCGACGGCACCAACGAGCTCCTCGCGCTCATGCACGGGCGTGAGCTCACCGGGCTCGCCGCTTTCCGCGATTCCAGGCCCTCGTGAAGATCCCGCAGCGATGAGCGACACGTTCCTCGCCGATCTCGTCGTCGTGGAGCTTGGCGAGCGCCTCGCGGTGGGCCTCTGCGGCGGGCTCCTGCAGCGGCTCGGCGCCGAGGTGTGGGTGGTCGATGCGGCCGACGGCGAGCC
>CAZULX010000507.1:0-3114 GCA_964621335.1 uncultured Streptomycetaceae bacterium | reverse complement strand
AGCAGCGCATCGATCTCCGCGTCCGTGTAGCCCGCGTCCCGCAACACCTCCACCGTATGCTCGCCGAGCAGCGGCGCCGGGGTGGGTGCATCAGGCGGTGACTCGGACCAGCGGCTCGGCACAGCCATCGTGCGCAGCGTCCCTTCGGTGGGGTGCTCGACGGTCGAGAAGAACCCGGTCTGGTTCAAGTGCTCGTCCCCGAGCAGGTCTTCGAGGGAGTTGAGCGGCATCACCGGGATGTCCGCCTCGGTGAGCGCGGCGAGCCATTCGGCGCTGGTTCGCGTGCGCATCTGGTCCGCGATGAACGCATACGCCTCGTTGAAATGGCTAGAGCGGCTGGTCTGCGTCGCGAATCGAGGGTCGGTCTCGAAGAGCTCTTCGCGCCCGATCAACCTGAAGAAACTACGCCACTGCTTGTCGTTGTATAGGAGCAGGCACAGGTAACCGTCGCGGGTCTCATAGGGGTTACGGTGCTCCGAGAGCAGGCGGGGCTGGCCCATGGGACCGATCGGGGGCTCGAAAGTGCGCCCGCCCATGTGGTCGCTCAACACGAACTGGGTGAGGCTTTCGAACATCGGCACTTCGACCGCCTGGCCTTTGCCGCTGCGTTCGCGATAGTAAAGCGCGGTCGTGATCGCATTCACCGCATTCAAGCCGGTGACGCGGTCGCATACCGTCGAAGGCACGTAGCGCGGGCGGTCGGCGCCCGCCTGCTTCGCGATCGACGGCAGCGCCACCATGCCCTGGATGATGTCGTCGTAGGCGGGTTTCGCCGCGTACGGCCCTGTCTGGCTGAACCCGTAAGCTCCGACGTAGATGATCCGCTCGTTCACTGCGCGCACGTCTTCGTAGGTGAGCCCGAGGCGTGCCATCGCCTGCGGCCTCACGTTGTAGACCAGCACGTCGGCCTTTGCTGCGAGCTTCAGCAGCGCTTCGCGGCCCGCGGGCTTTTTGAGATCGAGCACGACGCTGCGCTTGCCGCGGTTCAGGTGCAGGAAGATGTGTCCCATGCGCGGGCTGCGCATCGGCGCCGCGTGGCGCATGTTGTCGCCTTCGGGCGTCTCGATCTTGATCACGTCTGCGCCCAGATCGGCGAGGATCTGCGTCGCGTACGGGCCGAGGATGACCGACGTGAGGTCGATCACCTTCACGCCTGCCAGAGGACCGCTCACGACGGGATGATGCGTGGGAGAGCCGACGCGCCGGGGAAGAATTTCATCGGCGGAATTGTACAAGAGAACAAACCACCCCTTGGAGGGACGCCGGCGGAGTCCTTCAAGGGGGGGCAGTAGACGAACGGGGGAAACCAAAGGTTTCCCCCGTTACCCCCTTCCTTCGGGTGTACCTCGCAGCTCTACGGTTGGGATGGGGTGGTTTGAGGCTACAGCTTACGCGCGGCCGCGATGTCCGCGATGTCCGCGCTGACCGCCGCGCTTGCCCTGCTGCGCGAGCATGCTGTCGGCGACCTGCTGTTGCTCCGCCGAGAGCGAGGCATACAGCGGTTTGGCCGCGGCGATCACTTCGGAAAGACGCGCCGAGCGGGAGGCCATGCGCTGCTGCGTGCGCTCGAGGCGATCGATCGCGCTCACGCTGCGGCGCTCGGCGCGCTGCGCGCCTTGCTGCGGCGCCTGCGCCCTGCGCTGCTGCATGCGCTGGTCCATCGCGCCCGCGTGCTTGCGCAATACGCCGGCGAAGCCGTCCCATTGCGCCTGCTGCGCGTCGGTGATCTTGAGCGCGGTCCTGATGTAGGCGAGGCGTGCTTCGACGCGCTCGGTCGCGCTGCGGAAAGCGCGGCGCTGCGGAGCCGCACGCTGGCCGCCCGCTGCCTCGCCGGCGGGGGCCGCTGCAAGGACGGTGGGCGCTTCAGAGGGCGATTCCGAAGACTGCGCGTAGATGCCGGGCGCGGCGAAGGCGAAAGCGGCTGCGACGGCGGAAGCCAGCAATACTCTGTTCATTCTCTTCTCCATTGGTGGTTTTCGGAACTCCTGACGGTGGAGTCTCTGATGCAATGGACCTAACGCACGACCTCGCCGTTCGGACGACAGTTGTAACACTTTGTTAAGGCGTGCCGCCGTCGCTCCCACTCGCGCGTCGAGTAAACTCGACCCCGAGCGCGCTTCGCCGAGGCGCATCTCCAACGAAAATCATGAAGGTCGAGGCACGTCCATGAGCGCGAAGTATCGTTTCCTCCTGATCCAGGCCTTCCATCTGCCGCAGGAGTCGCCGTACCTCCATCGCCCCGTCGAAGGGCCGAAGGAGACGGCGCTGATGAACTTCGAAAGCGTGAAGCACCTGCTCGACGACGTCGAATGGGAGCTGCACCGCGGGCCGCTCGCGACTTACGGCGACTGGCCGGTGGAGACTCGCGAGGAGTTCACGCTGGTCGCCGCGGGACGCCTCGCCATCGTTCGCGAAGCTTGCGAGAGCGGGAACTACAACGGCATCGTGCTCCTGGGAGGCGGCGAGCCGGGCTTTCCCGCGTCGCGCGAGATCGCCCGTCCGTTCGGCATCCCGGTTCTCGCGTGCGCGTTCTCGCAGATGCACATCGCGTCCATGCTCGGCAACAAGTTCAGCGTCGTCGATCTCGCCGAGAACCACAACATGTACTACTACGACCTCGTGGTGCAGCACCGTTACGCGGACCGCTGCGCGTCGATACGCAACATCAACTATCCGCTGCCGCGCCCGCCGGACATGGGGCAGTCCGCGGTGCATCTCGCGAAGAACCGTGCACAGCGCGGCGAGACTTCGGAAGTGGTGGAGGCGGCGCTGCGCGAAGCCGTGGCCGCGATCGAGGAGGACGGCGCCGACGTGATCACCTTCGGCTGCTCGGCGCTTTTCTGGCTGCAGCCCGTCCTGCAGAAGCGCCTGAGCGAAATCGGCTGGGAAGTGCCGGTGCTCGAAGGCTACAGCTGCGCGATCACGCTGGCGAAAGCGATGGTCGATCTGGGAGTGAGCGCGAGCGGGCTCGTCTATCCGGGCGCGCATCCGAAGAAATTCCGCCGGAAGAAACTGTTTTGAGCGCCGGACCCCGGAGACGAGCGGATCTCAGGCGACGAAGCGATCGTGAGATCGCCGAAGGAAAGGAGGTTACGGAGGGAAACCTAGGTTTCC
>CAZULX010000506.1:0-15073 GCA_964621335.1 uncultured Streptomycetaceae bacterium | reverse complement strand
GAAGGAAAGCCAAGCAGTGCGGCGTGAAGCAGATTTTCGTCGAGGACCTGCGCGAGGAATTCGTGCGCGACTTCGTTTTCCCGATGTTCCGCGCCAACGCGGTTTACGAGGGCGAGTACCTGCTCGGCACCTCCATCGCGCGCCCGCTGATCGCGAAGCGCCTGGTCGAGATCGCGAGAAAGACCGGCGCCGACGCGATCTCGCACGGCGCGACGGGCAAAGGCAACGACCAGGTGCGATTCGAGCTCGGCGCCTACGCGCTCATGCCCGAGGTGAAAGTCATCGCGCCGTGGTGCGAGTGGGATCTCCTGTCGCGCGAGAAGCTGCTGGAGTACGCGGAGCGCCACTCCATCCCCGTCGATTACAAGAAGAAGAAGGGGCTGGCGCCGTATTCGATGGACGCGAACCTGCTGCACATCTCGTACGAAGGCGGCATCCTCGAAGACCCGGATTACGAGCCCGAGGAATCGATGTGGCGCATCACCGTCTCGCCCGAGAAAGCGCCCGCGAAGCCCGAGTACCTCGATCTGAAGTACGAGAAAGGCGACATCGTGGCGGTCGGCGGCAAGGCGATGACGCCCGCGAAAGTGCTGACCGAGCTGAACCGCGTCGGCGGCAGGCACGGCATCGGGCGCCTCGACCTCGTCGAGAACCGTTACGTCGGCATGAAGTCGCGGGGCTGTTACGAAACGCCGGGCGGCACGATCATGCTGAAAGCGCATCGCGCGATGGAATCGATCACGCTCGATCGCGAAGTGCTGGCGCTGAAGGACGATCTCATGCCGCGCTACGCGCGCATGATCTACAACGGCTACTGGTTCAGCCCCGAAAGACTGCTCCTGCAAAAGCTGATCGACGAGTCGCAGAAGACCGTGAACGGCATGGTGCGCGTGAAGCTCTACAAGGGCACCGTCATGACGGTCGGACGCTCGTCTCCCCGCGACTCGCTTTTCGACCCTTCGATATCGACTTTCGAAGACGATAAAGGCGCGTACGACCAGGCTGAAGCCGCCGGATTCATAAGGCTGAACGCCCTGCGGCTGCGCATCGCGGCACGGCTGAAGAAAGGGCGGCGCTGAGCCGTTTTTTTCGAGCATCCGGGGGCAAGGTTATTGCTCCGGTATCGCCCGGCCCGAACGAAGCCGGGCTTTGTCCCCGATCGGGGTAAGTTTTACGTTTGCCTGGTGCAAGACGTTGGAATATCTTCCTCCTGCCGCCGGCGAGGTTCTGGATGACTACCATAGCGGTCGTAAGAAAAAACGGCTATGCGGCCATCGCCGCGGACACCATGACGAAATGGGGCTCCGGCAAGGAGACCGCGCAATACATCGTCAACCACAGCAAGATTTTCAGGGCCGGTGACTCGTACCTCGGGGTCACCGGCAACGCGACTTTCCAGGCCATCCTGCGCGACTATTTCACGCGGCCGCGGGTTTATGCCCGCTTCGAGACGCCGCTCGAGATCTTCAAGACCTGGCAGAAGCTGCACTCGGTGCTCAAGCAGGATTACTACCTCGTGGCGGGACACGGCGAGGACGACGCCATAGAGTCCTCGCGGATGGACGTGCTCATCGCGAACGCCCGCGGCATTTTCGGCGTCGCCGCGCACCGCACCGTGCAGGAGTTTTCGAAGTTCTACGCATTCGGCAGCGGAGGGGACATCGCGCTCGGCGTCATGTATGCGATTTACGAGGACCCCAAGCGCTCGGCCGAGGATATCGCGCGATCCGCGATAGAGGGCGCCGCCGAGTTCGATGACAGCACCGGCGCGCCCGTCACGTCCCATGCGGTAAAATTGCGGCGCGGCTAGAAGGCAGTCCGCATCCCCACATTACAGAAGAGGAGGGAGCTCCATGCCTTCGTTCGATATCGTTTCCGAAGTCAATCAGGTCGAAGTGCACAACGCGACGGACCAATCGAACAAGGAGGTCACCAACCGGTTCGACTTCAAGGGCTCGGATGCGCGCATCGAGCTCAACGAAAAAGACAAGAAGCTCGTGCTC
Source organism: uncultured Streptomycetaceae bacterium (assembly GCA_964621335.1). Taxonomy (GTDB): domain Bacteria; phylum Pseudomonadota; class Gammaproteobacteria; order Burkholderiales; family SG8-41; genus JAQGMV01. Next base: position 13,070 of record CAZULX010000506.1, on the reverse strand, counting down.
TACGCGGATGACGACTTCAAGCTCGGGCAGGTGCGCGACGTGCTCACGGGCAAGCTCGCAAAGCGCGGCATCGACGTGAGATGCCTCGAGCCGGGGGAGATCGAGAAAGTGAGCGGCAACAAAGTGAAGCAGGGCGTTGCCGTGCGCGAAGGTATAGAGCAGGACCTCGGCAAGAAGATCGTCAAGCTGGTAAAGGACAGCAAGCTCAAGGTTCAGGCGAGCATACAGGGCGACGCCGTGCGCATTTCCAGCGCGAAAAAGGACACGCTGCAGGAGGCAATCGCGCTCGTACGCAAGTCGATCACGGACTTCCCGCTGCAGTTCAAGAACTTCCGGGATTGACTTTCAGTCCCGCGCTCCAGCGCTCGTAGACGGCGTCCGCGACGGCGTGCAGCGCCGTCAGTCGCGCGGGAAGGTCCCGGCGCATCTCATGCGGGCTTTGCACGGCGGGGCTGCGCCCGAGCTCGCCTTCGATCTCGCGCACGCCGGTCTCGCACCAGCTCTCGATCAGCTCTTCGGTCATCTCGATGTGGCATTGCATGCCGAAATGCCGGCCGCGCAGGACGAACGCCTGGTTCCCGCAGTACGCGCTCGACCAGATGCGGATCGCGTCATACGGAATCCCGAAAGTCTCGCCGTGCCAGTGGTACGAAAGAAACGTCCCGGCCGGGCCCCACTGTGCAGCCTCCCTGCCTGAGGCGGTGACCTCGCCCCAGCCGATTTCCTTCACCGCATTGTCCGTGACCGCGGCGCCCATCGCCTTCGCCAGAAGCTGACCGCCGAGACAGTGTCCAATGACCGGAACGTCCGCGGCGACGCTTTCGCGAACCAGCGCGAGCATCGGCGTGATCCACGGAAGATCGTCGTTGACGCTCATGGGACCGCCCATCATCGCGAGCCCGGCGATCTCGCCCGTTTGCGGCAACGGATCGCCTTCGTCGAGCTTCGCCACGCGCCACGGTATTCGGCGGCCCGAAAGGTATGTGGCAAAATAGCCGGGGCCTTCGTGCGGAGCGTAACGGCAGATGACTACGGGTTTCATGGCGACTGGAGGAGACCGTGCGTCTCGCTAGTGTAGCGCTGCTCGGCTTCGCGCTCACTGCGCTGCCCGGCCACGCCGCGGACATCTCGGTCATGGCGCTCTTCACCGGCAAGGCCGTGCTGATCGTCGACGGCGGCAAGCCGAGAACGCTGAGCGTAGGGCAGTCCACGCCCGAAGGCGTCAAGCTGCTGTCTGCGAACAGCGAAGCTGCAGTGATCGAATACCAGGGCAAACGCCAGACGCTCGGCGTCGGGCAGGGAACGCGCGTGGCTTCGGCGCCGGCGGCAAACAGCTCGGGCAAGACCACGATACTCTCGGATTCCCGGGGACACTTCCTGACCACCGGATCGATCAACGGCATGTCGGTGCGCTTCATGGTCGATACCGGCGCAACGACCATAGCGATTTCGGCAGCGGAGGCACGCGGCCTCGGGATCAACTACAGGGCCGGCAAGCGCGCGATGGCGAACACCGCGAACGGCCAGATCCTCGTTTACCTCGTGCAGCTCGACAACGTGCGCGTCGGCAATATCACGTTGAACAACGTGCAGGCGACGATCAGTGAAGGACCGGCGCACATCGCGCTGCTCGGGATGAGCTTTCTCAACCGCACCCAGATGCTGCGCGACGGCGATACGCTCACCCTGGTGCGGCGCTACTGATCGGCCTCCCCCGTGGTGACCTTGAGCTCCGGATCGTTCTTGTAGACCCCGCGCACGTTCATCGCCGCCAGACACACCTGCAATACGATGAGCGCGTAGGCGCGGGTGTGCCAGCCCCACACGCTCCACAGCACGTTGCTCGCGAGGAAAACCCAGAAGCCGATGGCCCGTTTGCGCTTGGAGCGCGAAGCGACGAGCCATGCGGCCGCCACAGTCACCACCATGGCGGGCCATTGCAGCAGGTCGATGTAGTCCATCAGTCCTGGTTCTTGTCCTTGTCCCCCACCAGCGAGAGCAGGTGGCCGAACTTGCTGCGTTTGGTCTGGAGGTAGCCGCGGTTCGCCGAGCGCGGCGGCGGCTCGACCGCCACCCGCTCGACGACTTTCAATCCGTAGTTTTCGAGCGCCTGAACCTTCTCGGGATTGTTCGTCATGAGGCGCACTTCACGCACGCCGAGATCGAACAGGATGTGGGCGCCCGCGCTGTAATCGCGCATGTCGGCCGCGAAACCCAGCGCGTGGTTGGCTTCGACGGTGTCCTGCCCCTCATCCTGAAGCGCATAAGCGCGGATCTTGTTGAGGAGCCCGATCCCGCGTCCCTCGTCGAACATGTAGACGAGCACGCCGCTGCCCGCCTGCTCGATCATTTCGAGCGCGGCGTCGAGCTGCTCGCCGCAGTCGCAGCGCTCCGAACCGAACACGTCGCCGGTGAGGCATTGCGAGTGCAGGTGCACGAGCGTCGGCGTCTCGGCCTTGGGCTCCCCTTTCACCAGCGCCACATAGGCGGTGGTTTCGAGGTTGTCGGCGTAGATGATCAGCCTGAAGGCGCCGGCCTTGCGGGTCGGGAGCACGGTCTCGGCGCGGCGGCGGATCGCCCGCTCGCCTTCGCGATACGCGACGAGGTCGGCGATTTGCAGTATCTCGATGCCGTGCGTGGCCGCGAGGCGTTCGAGCTCGGGCATGCGCGCCATCGTGCCGTCGTCGTTCATGATCTCGCAGATCACGCCCGCGGGTTTGAGTCCCGCGAGCCGGGCGAGGTCCACCGCGGCCTCGGTATGGCCGCGCCGCGCGAGCACGCCGCCGTCCAGCGCGCGCAGCGTCTGCAGGCGCCCCGGGCGTATCAGATCGGCCGGCCGCGTGCCCTCGGCGATGGCGGTGGCAATGGTCCGGGCACGGTCGAATGCGGACATGCCCGAGCCGACGCCTTCGCGCGCATCGATCGGCGTCGCGAAAGCGGTCTGGAAGCGGGTGGTATTGACCTGATCGTCGGCGATGAGCGCAAGGCCGAGCTCGCGCATGCGCCCTTCGGTCAGCGCGAGCGAAATCAGTCCGCGCGCGTGCGCCGCCATGAAGTTGATCGCTTCGGGCGTCGCTTTCTCCGCCGCGACGAACAGATCGCCTTCGTTCTCGCGCTCCGCGCTGTCGACGAGTATCACCATCCTGCCCTTGCGCACTTCCGGCAGGATGCGCTCGACCAGGAATTCGCTCGTGCGCGGCACGCTTGCGGTGGGCACCGTCAGGCCCTTCAGCCGTGCGAGCCGCTGGTGATCAACCGCATGAACTCGGCGCGCGTCTTCTCGCTGTTGAATTCACCGGTGAAGGCGGAAGTCGTGGCGATCGAATGCTGCTTCTGGATGCCGCGCATGATCATGCACAGGTGCTGCGCCTCTATCACGACCGCAACCCCCATGGGCTTCAGCGTCTCCTCGATGCAGTTGCGGATGTCCACGGTGAGGCGCTCCTGCACCTGGAGCCGGCGCGCGTAGGCGTCCACGACCCGCGGGATCTTCGAGAGCCCCACGATGTGCCCGTTCGGGATGTAAGCGACGTGCGCCTTGCCGAAGAAAGGCAGCATGTGATGCTCGCACAGGGAGTAGACCTCGATGTCGCGAACGATCACCATCTGCTGGTACTCCTCGCGAAACATCGCCGAGCGCAGGATCTGCGCCGGATCGAGCCCGTAGCCGTGGGTGAGGAACTGCAGCGCTTTCGCGACCCGCTCGGGTGTCTTCACCAGGCCCTCGCGCTCGGGGTCCTCTCCGAGCTCGGTGATTACGCCGCGCACCTGCTCTGCCATGCGCGCGACTCCGACGGGATCGTAGCGGTCTATTTTCGCGTAGCCGTTCATTTCGTTTTCTTCGAGCATGTCGCGGTTGGGATCGTTCATGGACGCTCCGCTGGTGATGATCGAGGTGGCGCTTCCAGCGCGCTATCTTACCGCTCGAGCCGCGCCCGTATGGCGGAAGCGATCCCCTCCGCCGTCAGCCCGGCGTCTGCAATCTGGAGACCGGGATCCCCCTGGTCTATGAATCGGTCCGGGAGTCCGAGCTGCAGCACCGCTTTCGCCACCGCGTGACGGCCGAGCGCTTCCAGCACCGCGCTGCCGGCGCCCCCGGCGACGACGTTCTCTTCGACGGTGACGAGCAAATCGTGGCGGCTCGCGAGGTCGAGCACGAGCTCTTCGTCGAGCGGCTTCACGAAACGCATGTTGGCGACGGTCGCGTCGAAAGCCTCGGCGGCCTTGAGCGCCGGGTGCAGCATCGCTCCGAACGCGAGGATCGCCACTTTCCTTCCCTCGGCGGCTCCCGCACCGCTTTCGCGGCGGATTTCACCCTTGCCGAGCGGCAGAGCGCGCATTTCCTTCTGGACCGGAACGCCCGGCCCGCTGCCGCGCGGGTAGCGCACCGCGGCCGGGCTCTCCATCTGGAACGCCGTATAGAGCATCTGCCGGCACTCGTTCTCGTCCGCGGGCGCCATGACCGTCATGTTGGGCAGGCAGCGCAGGTAAGAGAGGTCGAAGCTGCCGTTGTGCGTGGCGCCGTCGGCGCCGACGAGCCCCGCGCGGTCGATGGCGAGCACGATCGGCAGATTCTGTATCTGGACGTCGTGTATGAGCTGGTCGTATGCGCGCTGCAGGAAAGTCGAATAGATCGCCACCACCGGCTTGGCTCCTTCGCACGCGAGGCCGGCGGCGAACGTGAGCGCGTGCTGCTCGGCGATGCCGACGTCGAAATAGCGGTCCGGAAAACGCTCTGCGAATGCCACCAGGCCGGAGCCTTCCCGCATGGCGGGCGTGATCCCCACCAGGCGCGGGTCGATCTCGGCCATGTCGCACATCCAGTCGCCGAAAATCTGCGTGTAGGTGAGCTTCCCCCCCGCCTTGCCGCCGACGATGCCGTTGGCGTGGTCGAACTTCGATACGCCGTGATAGAGCACCGGATCGGCTTCCGCGAGCTTGTAGCCCTGCCCTTTACGCGTGACGACGTGCAGGAACTGCGGCCCGCGAAGCTCCCTGATGTTGGCGAGCGTCGGCAGCAGCGCGTCGAGGTCGTGGCCGTCGATCGGGCCGATGTAGTTGAAGCCGAATTCCTCGAACATCGTGCCGGGCGTGACCATGCCTTTCAAATGCTCCTCGGTGCGGCGCGCGAGCTCCCCGAGCACGCGCTCGCCGAGGCCGCGCGCGGCGCGGTAGACGCGCCCCGACATGAGTCTCGCGAGGTATTTGTTGAGCGCGCCGACCGGCGGCGAGATCGACATGTCGTTGTCGTTGAGGATCACGAGCAGGTCGACGTCCATGTCGCCGGCGTTGTTGAGCGCCTCGAAAGCCATCCCCGCGGTCATCGCCCCGTCGCCGATGACCGCGACTGCGCGGCGCTGCTCGCCTTGCAGCTTGGACGCGACCGCCATACCGAGCGCCGCGCTGATCGAAGTGCTCGAATGCGCGGTGCCGAAAGTATCGTACTCGCTCTCATCGCGGCGCGGGAAGCCCGAGATGCCGTGCCACATCCTCAACTGTCTCATGCCTTCACGGCGCCCGGTGAGCACCTTGTGGCCATACGTCTGGTGCCCCACGTCCCAGACGATGCGATCCCTGGGCGTGTCGAAAACGTAATGCAGCGCGATCGTGAGCTCGACCGTTCCCAGGTTGGACGAAAGGTGGCCTCCGGTGTGGCTCACCGACTCGAGCAGGAATTGCCGCAGCTCGGATGCGAGCCGCGGCAGCTGGCTCTTCTCCAGGGCGCGCAGCTCGTGCGGATAGTTGATGGTGCTCAGCAGGTTTTGCATCAGAACTTTCTGAGCACGATGAAATCCGCGAGCTGCGAGAGCCTCAGCGCGCGCTCGCCGAAACCTTCGAGCGCCTGCAGCGCATCGTGGCGCAGCTCTTCGGCGAAGCGCTTCGACTCCGCCACACCGAGCGCGCTCACGTAAGTGGGCTTGTTCTGTTCCGCGTCCTTGCCCGCGGTTTTTCCCAGGGTCGCGGTCGGCGCCTCGGCATCGAGAACGTCATCCACCACCTGGAAAGCGAGCCCGACCAGCTTGGCGAAGGTATCGAGCCGCGCAAGCTCGGCTTCGTTCAGGCCGCTGCCGCAGCGCGCGCCGAGCAGCGCCGAAGCGCGGATGAGCGCGCCGGTCTTGTGGATGTGCATGAGCTCGAGCTCGGGCACGGTCAGCTTTCTGCCGACGGACTCGAGGTCGATCGCCTGGCCTCCCGCCATGCCGCGCGAGCCGGCCGCAGCGGCAAGGAGCTTCACCATCTGAAGCTGCTCGGCGGGGTCGTCGGCGAGCCGGTATTCGCCCATCAACTGGAAAGCGAGGCTTTGCAGCGCATCGCCGACGAGCAGCGCCGTAGCCTCGTCGTATTCCACGTGGCAGGTGGGCTTGCCGCGGCGCAGGACGTCATCGTCCATGCTCGGCAGGTCGTCGTGGACCAGCGAGTAGGCGTGGATCAGCTCCACTGCAGCGCCGGCGACGGCGACGCGGGCGGGGTCGGCTAGCGACAGCTCGCCCGCGGCGAACGCGAGCAGCGGGCGCACGCGTTTGCCGGCGCCGAGCACCGTGTAGCGCATCGCGGCGTGGAGCCGCGAAGGCGTGAGCCTCGTCTCGGGGAGAACCTCCTCGAGCAAAGCTTCAATACGGCTTTGCCGGGCCGCGGCCCAGCTCTGGAAATCAGCGGGGAGATTCACTCTACTGCTCGGTCGCGCCGAAATTCTTGAGCACGTTCTCTTCTAGGATCCGGACCTGCTGCTGTGCATCCTGAAGCGCGGATTGGCAGAACTTTAGGAGCTCGGCGCCGCGCTTGTAGGCCGCCAGTGACTGCTCCAGCGGCATCTGCCCTGCTTCCATGCTGGCGACGATTTTTTCGAGCTCGCTTAAAGCGGATTCGAAAGTGGGAAGGTCCTGGCTCTTGCCGGAGGTGGCCATGGGAAAAAGCGCGAAACTGAAAGGTTAACGCAATCAGTAGCTTGCGGTCAAACCCGAAGCTGTAAGGGGCGCTTGCCGCGCCGCGACCAAGGAATTGAAAAAAAGCGATGATGCGACCACTATTAGCCGCTCCATAAAAGGAAATCACTTTAGATGCACGCAACGCTCCCACGTATGGCGATCACCGATTTTCCAGCCATCGGCCGCCTCGCCCTGGATACGCTGCAGGTCAACCTCGGCTACAAGTGCAACCAGAGCTGCTTGCACTGCCACGTCAACGCGGGACCGACCCGCACCGAGGAGATGACTCGACCGACGGTCGAAGACGTGATCGCCTTCGTCGAGGCCGCGGGTGTGCGCACGCTCGACCTTACCGGCGGCGCACCCGAGCTCAACCCTTTTTTCCGCGAGATCGTCGAGCGCGCGCGCTCTCTCGGGGTGCGCGTCATCGACCGCTGCAATCTCACGATACTCGGTGAGCCCGGGCAGGATGACCTCGCCGATTTTCTCGCGCAGCATTGCGTGACGGTAGTGGCGTCGATGCCCTGCTATCTGAAGGACAACGTCGATCGGCAGCGCGGTAAAGGCGTATTCGAGTCGAGCATTCGCGGGCTGCGCAAGTTGAACGCGCTGGGCTACGGCGGCGGCAGCGGGCTCGAGGTCGACCTGGTCTACAACCCTCAGGGTCCGGTTTTGCCGCCCGCTCAGGACGCGCTGGAGCGCGACTACCGCAAGCACCTCGGCGAGCGCTACGGAATCGCTTTCGATCGGCTCTACGTGCTCGCCAACATGCCGATACAACGCTTCGGGAGCACGCTCATCTCCAGAGGCGAGTTCGAGCACTATCTCGCGCTGTTGCGTAACGCGTATCAGCCGCGGAACCTGGCGAGCGTGATGTGCCGCTCGCTCCTTTCGGTCGACTGGCGCGGTTATCTCTACGACTGCGACTTCAACCAGATGCTCGATCTGCCACTCGTGTGGAAAGGCGAGGCGCGCACGCACCTGCGCGACATCCTGCGCGCCGATCTCACCGGCAACCCGATCGCCGTGAAAGACCATTGCTACGGCTGCACGGCGGGGCAGGGTTCGAGCTGCGGAGGCGCGCTCGCCTGAAAAGCGGGAGACCCGTGGGTAAGAAGATCCTCCTCGTCGGGACGATCGCGACTGCGGTGGCGCTTTTTTTCGCGCTCGACCTCCATCACTATTTCTCGCTCGAGTTCTTCAGGGCGCAGCGCGTTAGCCTCGACGCATACGTCGCGGCGTCGCCCGGGCGCGCCGCAGCCGGTTTTTTCCTCCTCTACGTCGTCGTGACCGGTCTTTCGCTGCCCGGGGCGGTGGTCATGACGTTGATCGCCGGCGCGCTGTTCGGTCTCTGGTGGGGCACCCTCATCGTGTCGTTCGCCTCCTCCATCGGCGCGACGCTTGCGTTCCTCGCGTCGCGTTTCCTGCTGCGCGCCTGGGTTCAGCGCCGTTTCGCCGACCGCCTGAAAGCGATCAATGCCGGCATCGAGAAAGAAGGGGCGTTCTACCTTTTCGCGTTGCGCCTGGTTCCGGCATTCCCTTTCTTCGCGATCAATCTCGCAATGGGTCTCACGCCCATGCGCACCTCAACTTTCTACTGGGTGAGTCAGCTCGGCATGCTCGCGGGAACGCTCGCCTACGTCTACGCGGGAACGCAGCTCGGTGAGTTCCAGCTGACCTGGACGCTTTTCGCCGCGCTCGCGATCCTCGGCCTTTTCCCGCTCGCGGCCAAGAAAGCGCTCGATGGCGTGAAAGCGCGCGCGGTCTACCGGCGCTGGTCGCGCCCGGCGCGCTTCGAGTGCAATGTCGTGGTCATCGGAGCGGGCTCGGCCGGCCTCGTCTCCGCGTATATCGCGGCCGCGGTGAAAGCGAAAGTCACGCTCGTCGAAGCGGGTCGCATGGGCGGCGATTGCCTCAACACCGGCTGCGTGCCCTCGAAAGCCCTCATACGCACGGCACGGCTGGTCGCGCAGATGGCGCGTGCCAACGAGGTGGGCTTGCGCGCGGCGCGCGCCGAATTCGACTTCGGCGAAGTGATGGAACGCGTGCAGCGCGTGATCGCCGCGATCGAACCGCACGACTCCGCCGAGCGCTACGAGCGCCTCGGAGTCGAATGCCTTGCGGGAGCGGCAAAGATCACGAGCCCGTGGGAAGTGGAAGTCGCGCTTGCGGGCGGCGGTGCGCGCTCGATCACCACGCGCAACATCATCGTCGCAGCGGGCGCGCGCCCATTCGTGCCGCCGATCCCGGGCTTGAGAGAGGCGAACCCGCTCACTTCCGATACGGTGTGGGGACTGAGAACGCTGACCAGGCGGCTCGTCGTGCTCGGCGGCGGCCCGATCGGCAGCGAGCTCGCACAGTGCTTCGCGCGCTTCGGCTCGCAAGTGACCCAGGTGGAAATGCTGCCGCGGCTGCTCATCCGCGAAGACCCGGAGATCTCGGAGCTCGTGGCGAAGCGCTTCCGCGAAGAGGGAATCGCGGTACTGGTCGATCACAAAGCGAAAGCGGTACGCGTCGAAAACGGTGAAAAAGTGCTCGTGGTCGAGCACGCGGCCCAAGAGCGCAGCATCGCGTTCGACGCGCTTCTCTGCGCCGTCGGCCGCGTGCCGAACACCGAAGGCTACGGCCTGGAAGACCTCGGCATCCCGCTCGCGCCGTCGAAGACCATACAGACGAACGAGTTTCTGCAGACCCTCTACCCCAATATCTATGCGTGCGGCGACGTCGCGGGACCCTACCAGTTCACGCACACCGCGTCTCATCAGGCGTGGTTCGCCGCGGTGAACGCGCTCTTCGGCCGCTTTCGCCGGTTCCGCGCGGACTACTCGGTCATTCCGTGGGCGACTTTTACCGAGCCCGAGATCGCGCGCGTGGGGTTGAACGAAACCGAAGCGCGCGAGAAGAACATCGCGTGCGAAGTGACGACTTACGACCTCGCCGAGCTCGATCGCGCGATCGCGGACGGGGAGGCGCACGGGCTGGTAAAAGTGCTCACCGTCCCCGGCTCCGACCGGATCCTCGGCGCGACGATCGCCGGATCGCACGCCGGCGAACTCATCATCGAGTTCATCCTCGCGATGAAACACGGCCTCGGTCTGAACAAGCTGCTCGGCACGATCCATGTCTATCCGACGCTGGTCGAAGCGAACAAGTACGCCGCCGGGGCGTGGAAGCGCAACCACGTCTCGCCCCGCGCGCTCTCGCTCCTCCAGCGGTATCACGCATGGACGCGCACATGACCGCGACGGCGGTCCCGCTTTCCATCATCGTTCCGTGCTTCGACGAAGCGCAGGGCATCGCCGCCGCGCTCGATGCCCTCGCGCCGCTGCGTCAGCGCAACGCTGAGGTCATCGTCGTCGACGGCGGCAGCACGGACGACACCCGCGCGATAGCGGCCGGCCGCGCGGACCTCGTGCTGACGAGCGCCAGGGGCCGCGCTGTGCAGATGAACGCCGGCGCGGCTCGCGCATGCGGCGACGTGCTCCTTTTCCTGCACGCCGACACGACCCTGCCGCAGGACGCCGACACGCTCTTGCGGGATGCCCTCGCGCAGAGCGCGGCATCGTGGGGCCGTTTCGACGTGACGATCCGCGGCCGTCACCCGCTGCTGCGCGTGATCGCTGCGGCGATGAATCTCCGATCGCGATGGACCGGAATCGCCACCGGAGACCAGGCGATCTTCGTATCGCGCCGGATTTTCGATCGCGCCGGAGGCTATCCCCCGATCGCGCTGATGGAAGACGTCGCCCTCAGCGAGAAGCTCAGGCGCACGGGTCGTCCCGTCTGCATTCGCGAACGCGCCGTCACCTCGGGGCGTCGGTGGGAGGAAAATGGCGTCGTGCACACGGTGCTCCTCATGTGGCGCCTGCGCCTGGCGTACCGGCTCGGAGCGAGCCCCGACAGCCTCGCGCTGCGCTATGTCGGCCGCAAATAGCCGAACGCTGGTATTCGCGAAAGCCCCGCTCCCCGGGGCAGCCAAGACGCGCCTGATACCGCGGCTCGGGGACGTCGGTGCCGCAGCGCTGCACGCGAGACTGGTCGAGCGCACGCTCGCCATGGCGCAGGAGGCTGGGCTCGGCGCGCTCGAGCTGCACGGCACGCCGGGCGAGGACGAGTTCCTGCGCCGCTGCGCCGCGCGTTACGGCGCGACGCTTATCGCCCAGCGCGATGGCGACCTCGGACGGCGCATGCACGCCGCGCTGGCGAATGCGCTCGACGACAGCGATTGCGCAGTGCTGATCGGAACCGACTGCCCGGTGCTCGATGCAAAGCAGCTCGGGCTTGCGGCGAGCGCGCTCGCCGAAGGCTGTGATGCCGTGTTCTCGCCGACGGAGGACGGCGGCTACGCCCTCATCGGGCTCGCGCGCTGCGATGAACGCCTGTTCGAGGGCATCGCGTGGAGCACGCCTCGCGTCATGGACGAGACGCGCGCGCGGCTGCGCCGCCTGGGCTGGCGCTGGCGCGAGCTCGACACCTTGTGGGACGTCGACCGCCCCGCGGACTACGAGCGGCTCGTCGCGAGCGCGCTGCTGGAAAAAGATTAGATCCCCAAAATATGTTGCCTTTTCAAGGTACTTAGGAAAGAATAGCGCCTCTTTTTTGCCGGGCGCCTGGACCGCAAAGAACCCCACTGCATGTCAGACCTTTCAAACGTTGCTGTTTTCGGCAGCGCATCGTCGCAGCTCCCGCCCCATTGGTATTTCGATCCGCTCATCTACGAGATCGAGAAGCGGCTCTTGTTCGATCGCGGCCCGGGCTACGTCGGTCACGAGCTCATGGTACCCAACGTCGGCGATTACCAGTCTTTCGGCTGGCTAGGAGACGCCAAGGCCCTCGTGCGCAACGACCACGGCGTCGAGCTCATCTCGAACATCTGCCGCCACCGCCAGGCGGTGATGCTGCAAGGCCGCGGCAACGCCCGCAACATCGTGTGTCCCATCCATCGCTGGACGTACGCGCTCGACGGACGGCTCCTGGGGGCCCCGCAGTTCCGGGAGAATCCGTGCCTCGATCTGGGGAAGTCCGCGCTCACGTCGTGGAACGGCCTGCTTTTCGCAGGCCAGCGCCACGTTGCGTCGGACCTGCGCGAGCTCGGCGTCGCCTTGGAGCTCGACTTCGACGGATTCGTCTTCGACCGCGTGGATGTCGAGGAATACGCGTGCAACTGGAAGACCTTCATCGAGGTCTATCTCGAGGATTACCACGTCGAGCCTTTCCACCCGGGACTGGGTAATTTCGTCGATGTCGGCGACCTTAAGTGGGAATTCGGCGACTGGTACAGCGTGCAGACGTGCGGCGTGAAGCGCGGACTCTCCAGGCCGGGCAGCGCGGCGTACCGGCGCTGGCACGAGCACGTGCTGCGCTTCGGTGAAGGGCGGGCGCCCGTACACGGCGCAATCTGGCTCACGTATTTTCCCAACGTGATGGTGGAGTGGTATCCGCACTCGCTCGTGATCAGCACGCTGATTCCGCGCGGCCCCGAGGCGTGCACCAACGTCGTCGAGTTCTATTACCCCGAGGAGATCGTGCTTTTCGAGCGCGAGTTCGTGGAGGCCGAGCAGGCCGCGTATCGCGAGACCGCGATCGAAGACGCCGAAATCATCCAGCGCATGACCGCCGGGCGCCGGGCGCTCCTGCAGCAGGGCCTCGCCGAGACCGGGCCCTATCAGTCGCCGCTCGAAGACGGCATGCGCCATTTCCACGAGTTCCTGCGGCGCGAGCTGGGGACCAGCCTTCAGGGTTTGGAAAAGTAGGATTCAGGATCCGGCATAGCGGCTCTTGCAGGTCGCTAAAATCCTGAATCCTCGATTCTGATTCCTCGATGTTCTCCACTCTCGTCAGCGCAGAGGAGCTCGCCCGCCACCTGAACGACCCGCAGTGGGTCGTGTGCGATTGCCGCCACGATCTTGCCGACTACGACTTCGGCAGGCGCGCGTATGACGAGGCTCATATACCGGGCGCGCGCTTCGTGCACCTCGACGAGGACCTGTCGGGGCCCAAGACGGGCATCAACGGCCGACACCCTCTCCCGCACCCGCTCACCTTCGCCCTGCGCCTCGGCGCGCTCGGCATCGACAACGCGAAGCAGGTGGTGGCTTACGACTCGAGCGGGAGCTGTTACGCCGCGCGCCTGTGGTGGATGCT
>CAZULX010000505.1:0-3128 GCA_964621335.1 uncultured Streptomycetaceae bacterium | reverse complement strand
CGTGAAGGTGAAATTGGGCACTATGGCGAGCACGGTGTAGCCGTCGGGGTTGGCGGTCGCGACCATGTTTTGAACCGCGATCCCGGCCACGCCGCCGCCGGCGCGGTTGTCGATCACGATCTGCTCGCCGAGGGTCTCGATCATCTTCCTCGCGAAAAGACGCGCCACCGCATCGGTCGATCCGCCGGGCGGCTGTGGGACGACGATCCGTATCGGCTTGGTGGGGAATTTTTCGGCGCCTTGCGCAAGCGCCGGGCCCACCAGCAACACCGCTGACAGCAGCAATACTATGGTTTCCACCCGCTTCATGACCCTCTCGCCCCCGTTCCGCAACGATGCGCTGATACTAGCCCAGAACCGAATCGCGGCGGCTGCGGGCGCGTGGACGAGCGAAAACGCACCGCGTATGCAGTGCGTCGAGGACGCGCCGGTGAAGACGCGCCCTCCCGGGGGCGGCGCGCAGAGCTTAGAGCGGCACGCCCGAAAGGATGATGTCGGCGAGCACGATGGCGACCGTGATCACGGCGAAGAGCACGGTCATCTCGTTCCCGGCAGAGGGTTTGCGGGTCATGGGGTCTCCTGCTGTAGTCATCGGCAGATCCCCACGATTCTTTAAAGTGCGGATTACGTCACGAACCCGGCCATCCTCAAGGCAGCGCCGGCAGGGTCTCCAGCGTGTTGATGCGCTCGAAGAACGCGCTCGTATCGCCTTCGTAGCGCCCGTAGCGCAGGCAGTCGACGAATTTCGCGCGCAGATCCTCGTCTTTCAGCGGGAGCTGCGCGTGGCCGCGGGCGTAGCGCACGTCCGCGCTCGCATGGCGGCGTCCGTCGGCCATCGTGACCACGACGCGATCGGTCAGCGCCGATCCCGGCGAGTCCGGATCGTAAGTCTCGGCCGGCGTCACGTGGACGTCCCCCAGGAGGTTCTGTACGGCTTCGCGGCGCACGAATTCGTCGTCGAGCTCCGCCAATCCCACTTTGCGCGCGACGAGCGCGGCGGCCATCGCGAACTCGATGCTGAACTTCGCATCGAGCGCCGTGGCAGGGCGGTGGTTGCGCAGCACGATCGCGTTCTCGCGGCTGATGGCGACGTCGACCTGCTTCACGTCGCCCGCAGCGAGCGGCGTTTTCTCGACGAGGTCGAGCACGGCATCGAGCGCGCGGTGCGTGTAGTAGCACGTCGGGTATTTCTTGATGTTGAGGCGTTCGTCAACGATGCGCCAGGTGCGGCCGAGATCGCCTGCGCCGCGCTCGCGATCGACGTTGCCTGCCGGAGAGACCGCGGCGAGGAAACCTTGCGGATGCTCGAGCGCGTCGGGCTGCGCGGTGAATCCCGCTGCGGCCAAACGCGCGGCCATGAGGCCCGCCTGCGCGGCACGGCCCGCGTGGAAAGGCTTCGCCATCGAGCCGAAATTCGCCATGAGCCCCGCGCTTTGCGAGGAGCCGAGGCCCAGCGCGCAGCTCGCGCGCTTCGCGTCGAGCCGCCGCAGCACCGCGCACGCGGCGGCCGCACCGATCGCGCCGAATATCCCCGTCGGGTGCCAGCCCTTCATGTGGTGGACGTCGGTCTCGCGCTCGACGAGGTTCGCCCACACTTCGTAGCCCGCGACGTAAGCGTCGAGCATCTGCGCCCCGGTCGAGCCGAGCTCCTGTGCGGCGGCGAGGATGGCGGGAACGAGGGCGGCGCTGGGATGGCCGCGGAGCGCCACGTCGTCGTAGTCGAGCGCGTGCGCGGCGACGCCCATGACGAGCGCCGCCTCCGATGCGGCGGTTCGCGTATCGCCGAACCAGAGCCGCACCGTGCCCGGGGGGAGCGGCTCAAGCGCCGCGAGGAGCGTCGCGGTCACCGGCTCGCGGCTCCCCGCAATCATGGTGCCGATGCAGTCGATGAAACCGGTCTTCGCGATCGCTCGCGCTTCAGGGGGAGCGCCTTCCGCGCCGACGCGCGCGACGAAAGCGCCCAGGTCTTCAGTGAGTGGCAATTGAGCCTCCTTCGATGTTGCGCTACCTGGTTCGTATCATGCCTCAAACCGCGGGCCGTGCGTGTTGCGCCCGCCGCGCGCCGTCTCTATGCTGTCCGCAAACGGCCGCGCGTCGCGCTGCCGCCGCTTCCAGGGGATGCCATGACCGTCGAGCGCAGGGAAATCGGGCCGAACCGCTATCGCGAATCGTTCGGGCGCCATCTGGAGGATTTCAGAGCCGGCGACGTCTACGAGCACCGCCCGGGCCGCACGATCAGCGAAGCCGACAATACCTGGTTCACGCTGCTCACGATGAACACGCACCCGCTGCATTTCGATGCCGTCTATGCCGCGAAGACCGAGTTCGGCCGGCCGCTCGTGAACAGCTGCCTCACGCTCGCCATGGTCGCGGGCATGAGCGTGAGCGACCTCAGCCAGAAAGCGACGGCGAATCTCGGCTGGGACAAGGTGCGGCTCACCGCCCCCGTATTCGCGGGAGATACGATTTACGCCGAGTCCGAAGTGCTGGAAGTGCGCGATTCGAAATCGCGGCCGGCCGAAGGCATCGTCTCCGTGCGCACCACCGGCAAAAAAGCCGACGGCACGGTGTTCATGACGTACGAGCGCTCCTTCCTGGTGCCGCGGCGAGGTCACGGCATCGAGGATTGAGCTCGCGCTTACGTGGTCAGGTGGCGCACCATTTCTTCGACGTAGCGCGCGGTGACGGCGCGCATCTCGTCGCGCGTGAGATTGCTGATCGGGTGCGGCAGCTCGACGAAGGGATGGCCTTCCATTCCGCGCGTGCGGAACTGATGCACCGCCGCGTTCGTGAAAACGCTGGTGAGGATCATCGTCGCGGGGATGCCGCGTTTCTCGAATTCGACCGTGTCGTGCACACTGCACAACGTGCAGGACCCTCAGCCGCCGACGGCGGCGATCGCCACCTGCACCTTACTCGCCATGTCGTCGATGATGTCCGGCGCCGCGGGCTTGGAGAAGAAGGCCTTGCGCCGGATGACGACGTCAGCGACGCCGTAGCGACTGCGCAGCTCCTCACCCACCGCTTCGAGGATGACGTCCGCCTGCTCCTTGGTGTTGTCGAGCAGACCTACCGTCTTGCCGGCGAGGTCGATGGGGCGCGGCGCGCGCTGCAGCTTCGCTTTGGCT
>CAZULX010000504.1:0-2778 GCA_964621335.1 uncultured Streptomycetaceae bacterium | reverse complement strand
GTTCTGCTACTTCTTCGTCTTCAGAATCGTCTTTGCGTTCGTGAACCAGATCGCGCCGGCGAGCATCACCGTAGCGCCCGACATCGAGCAGTACCTGAACTTCGTGCTGACGATGTTCTTCGCTTTCGGCGTCACCTTCGAGGTGCCGATCGTGGTGATCGTGCTCGCGCGCATGGGCATCGTCACGCTCGAACAGCTGAGGGCGATCCGCCCCTATTTCATCGTCGGGGCTTTCGTCGTAGCGGCGATCGTCACCCCGCCGGACGTGATATCGCAGCTGCTGCTCGCGATACCGATGTGCGTGCTCTACGAGCTGGGGCTTTTTCTCGCGCGCTTCGTCGCGAAGCCGCGCGTGGACGACGACTACGAATCGCCTTCGGATACGGAGATGGACGGGGAACTCGACCGCATCGACGCCGAACGCAAGTGATGAGGTGACGGGGTGGGTGACGAGGGCTGACCACGTTGCCATCTCGATGCGCCGGTTACCCCCCTCCCTGGCCGGGGTGGGGGGGGTTAAAGGGAGGGGAGGGGCTAGTTATCCGGCGCAGCGCGTGCGCGGAGCAGCTACCGCTGCTCGCGCAAGCGCTGCTGCAGCGGGCGCCTCCCGATGATCACGTTGATGTCGGTCTCCTGCTGGCTGCGCACGATCTTGAGCGTCGCCTGCTTCCCGGGGTTCAACGCGGACACCAGATTGAGCATCGCCGACGAGTCGGTGACGGGCTTGCCTTCCACCGCGACCAGGATGTCGCCCAGCTTGACGCCCGCCTTGTCCGCCGGAGTGCCGCGGAACACTTCGGTTATGAGCGCGCCGCGGATCTGCGGCAGCTTGAACGATTCGGAGAGCTCCTTCGTCATGTCCTGAACGCCCACGCCGATCCAGCCACGGGTCACCTGGCCGGTCTCCATGATCTGCTCGAGCACCTGCTTCGCGGTGCTCGCCGGAATGGCGAAGCCGATCCCGAGCGAAGCGCCCCCGGGCGTGCGCGAGTAGATCGCCGTGTTGATGCCGATCAGATGCCCGCTGGTGTCGACGAGGGCGCCGCCCGAATTGCCGGGATTGATCGCGGCGTCGGTCTGGATGAAATTCTCGAAGGTGTTGATGCCGAGGTGGCTGCGCCCGACCGCGCTGATGATGCCGAGCGTGACCGTCTGCCCCACGCCGAAGGGATTGCCGATCGCCAGGACGACGTCGCCGACGTGCGCCTGATCCGATTGCCCGAAGAGTATCGAAGGCAGCTTGGTGAGATCGACCTTGAGCACCGCTAGATCGGTTTCGGGATCGGTGCCCACGAGCGTCGCCTTGGCGCGCCGCGTGTCCGCGAGCGCGATTTCGATCTCGTCGGCCGCCTCTACGACGTGGCTGTTGGTGAGGATGTGGCCTTCTGCGCTCACGATGACGCCCGACCCGAGGTTCGTGCTCTTGCGCGTCTGCGCGTCGAACTGCTCGCCGAAGAAGTGGCGGAAGACCGGGTCGTCCATGAACGGATGCCGCTGGATCTTCATCTCCTTCGTCGTGTAGATGTTGACGACGGCGGGCATCGCCCGCCGGGCGGCATCGCTGAACGACGAGATCCTGGCCGCTTCCCCTTCGGGGAGCGCTTCGCGGATCGTGACGACGCTGCCGCGCGTGAAGGACAGGAGGTCGGGGCGTAGCGTCGTCACGACGAAGAGCGCGGCGACGCACACCGTCGCCGTCTGGCAGAACACGAGCCACAGCTTGCGGATCATATCGATGGAGTGTGGGGCGGCGCCTGCAGGGGCGCGGCTCGGCTAGAATCGTTTTTTGGCAGGAGCCTCACCGCAGATGCAACGCAACGATCTGGACGCCTACCTCGACCAGTACCTGGAGGTCGCAAAGTTTCGGGATTATTGCCCAAACGGCCTGCAGGTGGAAGGGCGCGCGTCGGTGGACCGGCTGGTGACCGGAGTGACGGCTTCCATCGCGTTGCTCGAGGCCGCCATCGACATGAAGGCGGACGCGGTCCTCGTGCATCACGGCTACTTCTGGCGCGGCGAGGATCAACGCCTCGTCGGCGCGCGCCGGCGGCGCATCGCGCTGCTCGTGAAGAACGACATCAACCTCTACGCGTTTCACCTCCCGCTCGACGCGCACCCCGAGGTCGGCAACAACGCTGCGCTCGCGCGCACGCTCGGGCTCGAGCCTGCCGGCCGCTTCGGGGAACAGGACCTCGGCTGGCACGGCGCGCCGCAGGACGCCCTCACGGTGGGCGCGTTCGCCGCGCGGGTAGGGGAGCGGCTACGCAGAGAACCGCTCGTCATCGGCGATCCGACGCGCCCCGCGCGCCGCGTCGCATGGTGCACCGGCGCCGCGCAGGGATATCTCGAAGCCGCAGCGGCGCTCGGCGTGGATGTCTACCTGAGCGGGGAGATTTCGGAGCAGACCGTGCACCTCGCACGCGAGAGCGGAGTGGCTTTCATCGCTGCCGGACATCATGCGACCGAGCGCTACGGCGTGCAGGCGCTCGGGGCGCATCTTGCCGCGCGCTTCGGCCTCGAGCACCACTACGCCGACATCGAAAACCCGGTCTAGCGCGGGCTCCCCGCCCGCGCGGCGCCTCGTTTGCGCCCTCCCGAAAGGCTCGCAAGTCACTGAGCGGTATGGGCTTTCGGCGGTTTCGCTTAACTTTCCCTCACGCGATCGTTAAAATGAGCGTTTTTTTCCGCAATACAGGAAAATCCATGGCCGAGAAAGAGTTGGATCAGGGGAAGCGGCGCTTTCTCCTTACGGCGACCACGGTAGCAGCCGGTGGCGTG
>CAZULX010000503.1:0-6129 GCA_964621335.1 uncultured Streptomycetaceae bacterium | reverse complement strand
CGACGCGTGCGCGTGGCTCGTGCTGCTCGCGCTCTTCGTCGCCGAAACCGATTTCGGGCACCTGCTCGAGGCCGGACGCAGCCGCATGCTGGTGCGCGCGGCACGCCTCGTCGCCGGAATCGGCGTCGTCGCGGCGACGATCGGCTACGTATTCGAAGACAACCTGCTCGACACCGTGAACTGCGTGGTGTGGATCGCGGTCGTGATACTGCTGGAAACCGAGCTTCGTTTCCCGGCGCGCGCCGCGCGCGCGAGCGATGCCTTCAGGGTCACGGCGCTGGCACTCTACGGCAGCCTGGGCGTGCTCGTGATCCTGTGGGCGGTGCAGGGCATGTGGATCGACGCCTACGACGCCGTCCTCTGGCTGATCGCTTTCGGGACGATAGAGCTGAAAGTCTCGCGCACGGTGCTGGCAGCAGACGCGCTCGCCTAGACGCGCCTGTAAGCGCTTTCGAAAGCCTCGACGAAACGATCGAAATCGCTGCCCGGCAGCCTGTTGATTCCGCCGGCGCCTTCGCGGCCGCCCCCCGTTTCGAAGCGGGCGCACAAGGCGCCCGCTCCCACGGGCTCGCCGACCGGCGCGCGCACGCTCACGACGTAACCGTCCCCTTTGGTGACGAGCACAGCGTGCGCGCGCTTCGGACAGGACAGCGCGAGGCGGTTGCCCAGAACGCCGTTCACGCGGCGGCTCCACGCGGCATCGGGCAAAACGTAAATCGCGGTGTGCGCGTCTTCGCGATAAGGCTTCACCTCGCCCGCACGGTAGAGGTCTTCGGCATACGCGCTCCGCAGCACGCCGTAAACGGGCTCGTCGAAGAGGAAGTGACGCGGATCGCCGTAGCGCGCGATCGTCCGATAGAGGTCGGCCGGGGGATAGTGCAGGTCGTCGACGCTCTCGCCGTACGCGTTGTAGTTGAGACACTCGCCGAGCTCGTGCAGGCGCGCGAGCTCGGTGTGATCGAGCCCCAGCGGCTGCGCCGCCGCGACGGCGGCGTTGACCAGGTTGTCGCCGAAAGCCGCCACCACCGCCCACAGCCGGTGGCGCCCGCCGATGCAGCGGTCGACGATCAAGCTCGTGCACGTCTGCGCCGACGTATCGATGTGCGCTTCGAGCGCGGGATGCGAAGGAATGTCGCCCGCGGCGTGATGGTCGAAGTAGCGCACCCGCGCGCCGTTCGCGAGCGCTCGCGCGAGCGCCGCCGCGTTCGTTTTCATCGAAATGTCGAGCACCGTCAGCTCGTCGCCCGCTTCGGCCTCCACGCGCCCCAGCAGCGCGATGTCACGCTTGACTCCGGTGACGAGCTCCGCGGCGCGCGGCTCCTCGAGCCTCAACTGGTGCAGCGCGCACAGGCCGTCCGCATCGCCGTTGAAAATATCGTAGGATTTGGTCATGGATTACGGTTACGTCGCAGCAGAGGGGAGGCCGCTCGCTTCGCGCCCGCGCCGTCTGCATCTTGCGTGGATCCTCGCGGTAGCTTACCTGCTGGTCATAGCGTATGCCAGCTTGCAGCCTTTCAGCGGCTGGTGGACGCCGCCCGAGGAAATCCGGCGTTTCTTAAGCGCGCCGTGGCCGCGCTATATCACGCTCGAAGACGTGCTCGTGAACATCGGCGCGTACGTGCCGCTCGGTTTTCTGCTCGCGCGCGCTCTCATGCGACGCTTCGGCAACGCGCGCGCGGTGCTCGTCGCGGCGAGTCTCGCGGGCCTCACCAGCGTCGGCATGGAAGCCGCGCAGATGTTCATGCCGTCGCGCATCGCATCGAACGTCGACGTCGTCACCAACAGCATCGGCGGGTTGATCGGCGCTCTGGCCGCGCCGCTCTTCTCGCCGACGCGGCTGCTCGGCATGCGTCTCGCCCGGCTGCGCCGCGCGTGGTTCGTGTACGGCCCCGATGCGGACCTCGGCCTCGTGCTGCTGGGCGTGTGGGTCGCCACGCAGTTCAATCCCACGGCGCAGCTTTTCGGCACGGGCAATCTGCGCGCGACGCTCGGACTGCCGGCTTGGTTCATACACACGCCGCAACTGCAGTTCGCTGCCGAGGCGGCGGTCGCGGGCTTCAACGTCCTGGGCCTCGGCCTGGCGGCGGTCGCGCTGACGCGCGAAACGATGCCGCGGGGTGCGGCGTTCGCCGCGATGCTGGGCGCGGCTTTCGCCGCAAAAGCGCTCGCTGCGGTCGCCGTTGCCAAGTCCGCAGGGCCTCTCGCCTGGCTCACGCCCGGCGTCGCCGTCGGAATTCTGGTCGCCGCCGTGCTGCTCTACGCGCTCGCACGTCTTCCCCGGCGCGCCCAGTGGATCATCGCAACACTGAGCTTCGCCGCCGCGATCGCCGCTATCAATCTCGCTCCGGACAATCCGTACCAGACCGTGCCGCCGCAGCTCCTCACGGGCCCTACCCATTTCCTCAGCTTCTCGGGAATCGTACGCGCGCTTTCCGAGCTCTGGCCTTTCCTCGCGCTCGCCTACACCGCCGCGGTCGCGTGGGAGCGCGGCTGACGCGCCGCCGCCCGATCGCAGCGGCGTGGCACAGGAACGCTCGTCTATAATGAAGGCCCTTTCTCCGGGTCCTCGGTCTCCAGTGAGCTACTACGAGCGCCACGTCTTCTTCTGCTGCAACCAGCGCGAGCCCGGTGCGCAATGCTGCAACAACCACGGCGCGCAGGCGCTGCGCGATTACGCGAAGTCGCGGGTGAAAGAGCTCAAGCTCTCCGGGGCCGGCAAAGTCCGCGTCAACACGGCAGGGTGCCTCGATCGCTGTGACGAAGGCCCCGTGCTGGTGATCTACCCCGAAGCGGTCTGGTACAGCTACGTCGACCGTGAAGACATCGACGAGATCGTAGCCGAGCACCTGGAGAACGGGCGCATCGTAGAGCGCCTGCGCATTTAGCAAAAAAGGCGTGATTCGTGACGGGTGACTGGTGACTTGGTGTGATCGCATTGCCAATGCGACCGGAAACCCACGATCCAGGACTGACGAGTCAGTGTCACCAGTCACGAGTCACCATTCACCAGTCACGGTTCCAAGTTGGAAATAAGGCCCATGCCGCCGGCGAGCCTCGAACGCGTGGCCGTCGTAGGTCCGGCGGGCGCGATCGAGACCGATCTCAACGACCCGGGCCCCGCGCGGCGCGGCATCGCGCTGATCGCGCATCCCAACCCTGTGCACGGCGGCACCAAGGACAACAAGGTCGTCACCACGCTCGCGAAAGCTTTCTACAATCTGGGCTGTGTCACCGCGCGCCCGAATTTCCGCGGCGTGGGCGCGAGCGCAGGGACGCACGACCATGGCGCGGGCGAAACCGAGGACCTCCTTGCCGTCGCGGCTTATCTGCGCGAGCGCTACGGCACCCTTCCTTTGACGCTCGCGGGGTTTTCTTTCGGCAGCTTCGTGCAGACGCGTGTGGCGAAGCGCATCGCCGCCGAGCGCATGGTGCTCGTCGGGCCGGCGGTCAACCGCTTCAAAGCGGAGAGCGTCCCGCCGGAAACGCTGGTGATCCACGGCGAGCACGACGACGTGGTACCGCTCGCGGACGTGCTCGACTGGGCGCGGCCGCAGCAGCTTCCGGTCGTGGTCGTTCCCGGCGGCGAGCATTTCTTCCACGGGCGCCTCACCCTCCTCGCGCAAATCGTCGTCCGCTACTGCCGCTAGATGTCGCATCTCACCGTCTCGGGACTGCGCAAGTCGTACGGCGGCACGGAGGTCGTCGCCGGCCTCGACCTCGATCTCGAGCCGGGCGTGTGCTTCGGCCTCCTCGGCCCGAACGGCGCGGGCAAGACGACGACATTGAGGCTGTGCCTCGGGCTCACGGATCCCGATGCCGGCGAGATCCGCATGCTGGGGTTTCCGGTGCCCGGGCGCGCGCGTGAAGCGCGCCGCCGCGTGGGCGTTGTGTCGCAGGTCGACAATCTGGATCCCGATTTCACGGTGCGCGAGAACCTCCTCGTCTACGGCAGCTACTTCGGACTGGCGAGCCGCGACCTGGAAGCGCGCCTGCCCGGCCTGCTGGAATTCGCCGGGCTCACCGCGCGCGGGGAGTCGCGCATACAGACGCTTTCGGGCGGCATGAAAAGACGGCTCACGCTCGCGCGCGCGCTGGTGAACGACCCTCAGCTCATATTCCTGGACGAGCCCTCCACCGGCCTCGACCCGCAGGCGCGGCACCTGATCTGGGAGAGGCTGCGCAAGTTGACGAGCGAAGGCCGCACCATACTGTTGACCACGCACTTCATGGACGAGGCGGAGCGCCTGTGCCACCGCGTCGCGATCATCGACCACGGACGCAAGATCGCCGAAGGCGCACCTCGGGACCTGGTCGCGCAGCACATCGAGCCGCAGGTGGTGGAGGTCTACGGTGACGGCGCCGAAAGCTGGGCGGACGGCTACGGGCGCGGCGCGTCCGAGCGCTGCGAGAGAACGGGCGAGACGGTGTTCTGCTATACGCGCGATGCCGACGCGATCGTCCATCGGCTCGAACGCGATCCCACGCTGCGCTACCTGCACCGTCCCGCGAACCTCGAAGACGTTTTCCTCAAGTTGACCGGGCGCGAGCTCCGCGACTGATGCCCGCGCCCCATTTATCGCTGCCGCGCCTGTCGCTGCGCTTCGTGCACGTGTGGCGCCGCAATCGCCTGGTCTGGAAGAAGCTCGCGATCCCGTCGATGCTCGGCAATCTCGCCGATCCCATGCTGTACATGCTCGGCCTGGGCTACGGCCTGGGCGCGATGCTGCCCGAAGTCGGCGGCATGCCTTACATCACTTTTCTTGCCGCAGGCACCGTGTGCTCGAGCACCATGATGAGCGCGTCGTTCGAATCGATGTATTCGAGCTTTTCGCGGATGCACGTGCAGCGCACCTGGGATGCGATCATGATCGCGCCCGTGCTGCTCGAAGACGTGGTCGTGGGTGAGGCCGTGTGGGCCGCCAGCAAGGCTCTGCTGTCGGGCACCGCGGTGCTCGTGGTCGCGGCTGCGCTGGGGCTCGTCGGCTCCCCGCTCGCCCTGTGGGTCCTGCCGCTCGTGTTCCTGACCGGCCTCGCGTTCGCCGGTCTCGGGCTCGTGATGACTTCGCTTTCGCCGAGCTACGATTTCTTCATGTATTACTTCACCCTGGCGGTAACGCCGATGATGCTCGCCTCCGGCGTTTTCTTTCCGGTCGAGCAGCTTCCCAGCTGGCTGCAGACGGCGGCCCTCGCGCTGCCCCTCACGCACGCGGTCGCGCTCGCGCGGCCGCTCATGACCGACACCGTTCCGGAAGCGATAGGCGCGCACCTCACCGTGCTGGTAGCGTATGCGACGGTGAGCCTGTACGCGGCGCTCGTCCTCGCGCGGAGGCGCCTCCTCGAGTAGCGGAAGCTTCGTGATGCTCTGGCTCAAGTCTTTTCACATCGTTTTCATGGTGACGTGGTTCGCCGGGCTTTTCTATCTTCCCCGCCTTTTCGTCTATCACGCGATGACTGCCGACGCGGCCGGAGCCGAGCGCTTCAAGGTCATGGAGCGCAAGCTCTATTACGGCATCATGACACCCGGCGCGGTGCTCACCATCGCGAGCGGCCTCGCGCTGTGGCTGCACTTCGGCATCACGGGCGGGTGGCTGCACGCGAAAATCATCCTCGTCGCGGCGCTCGCCGGCTATCACGCGTGGTGCGGCGTGCTGCTCGCGGCTTTTCGCGAGGACCGCAATACGCGCAGCCACGTCTGGTACCGCTGGTTCAACGAAGTGCCGGTCGTGTTCCTGATCGCGATCGTCGTGCTGGCGACGGTGAAGCCGTTCTGAAGCCCCCTATGAGAGCCGCTGCCCTTGCGCTTGCTCTGCCGCTTGCCGCCGGCGCGGGCGCGGGCGCCGCGGACGCGCCGACCGCACGCATCGTCGTGCAGCGCCAGGCGCTTGCGGGCTTCGTCTATTACGACGGCAGCGCGGTGTGGGAGCGCATGAAGACCGGCGACCTCCTCACGCTCGTCCGCGAGCCCGCGAATCCCCACGACGCGAACGCGATACGCCTGGTGTGGCGCGAACACATGCTCGGCTACGTGCCGCGCAAGGAGAACGCCGACCTCGCGCGGCAGATCGATCACGGAGCGCGGCCGGTCACCCGCATCACCGAGCTCACCCGGCTTCCCAACGGCCGGCATCG
>CAZULX010000502.1:0-4797 GCA_964621335.1 uncultured Streptomycetaceae bacterium | reverse complement strand
ACGCTGATGATGCATTGCAAAGGCCCGCAACAGCGGCAAGAGTGACGATGTGGGCGATACGCTTCATTCGATGCTCCTCAATGAGGGGTCGTCACATCACGTGCGACCGGTCACAGACCGGAAATTAAGCGCAACCGCGGCTGAATGCAATGTCATAATTTGGTGCGCGGCCGTTTTTTGCCGCGATCCGCATCGGCAATCCCGCAAGCATCGACCCTAATCCAGGAGGACGCATGGCCACGAGCACGACGGACAAGCTGATCGCGCGCAAGGAAAACGGCATCGGCTGGGTGATATTCAACAACCCCGAAAAACTCAACGCGATGTCGCCCGACATGGTCGACGCGATGGGCGCCGCGCTCGAAAGCTACGCGACCGACGACGAAGTGCGCGTCGTGATCCTGCGCGGGGCGGGAGACAAGGCGTTCGTCTCGGGCGCCGACATCTCCAAATTCGCCGCGACGCGCTCGACGCCGGAGCAGGTACGCCAGGTGGAAGCGCGATCCGAAGCCGCGAACCGGGCGCTTCGCGAATGTCCCAAACCGACGATCGCCATGATCCGCGGCTACTGCATGGGCGGCGGTCTCGGCGTTGCGATCGCGTGCGACATGCGGATTGCGACCGACGACTCGCGCTTCGGGGTGCCGGCGGCGAAGCTGAGCGTCGGCTATCGCTACGAAGGGCTGAAACGCCTCGCCGACGTCGTGGGGCCGGCTTTCACGGCCGAGATCTTCTACCTGGGCCGGCAGTTCAGCGCCGAGGAAGCGCTGCAGATGGGCCTCGTGAACCGCGTGCTGCCGCCCGCGGAGCTCGAGCCGTACGTGATGAACTATGCGCAGACCATGGCGGGCAACGCGCCGCTCACGCTCGCGGCGGTGAAGCGCTGCCTGATCGAAATGCGCAAGGACCCGGGGGAGCGCGATCTCGAGCTCTGCCAGAGCATGGTCGAGGCGTGCTTCGCGAGCAAGGATTTCATCGAAGGTCGCACGGCGTTCATGGAGAAGAGGAAGCCGGCGTTTCAGGGGCGGTAGCGCGCGGCGCCACACCCCGCAGCATCGCAAAGAACCGCTGACGGTCCTCTTTCGTGAACTCCCGGTAAGTGCGGAATTCGACGTGCTCGTTCTCGCGCTCCGCGTGCACCGCGATGCCCCATAGCGGCTCGGTGCTGTCCGGCAGCATCGAATAGCGGACGTCGCCGATCACGCTCGGGTGCGCGGGGTGCCGCGCGAGGAAACCTTCGGAGACCTTCCCGAAGCGAACGACGTCGGCGGCCTGCACGCTGTCGAGCGTGAGCGGAGGGACGAGGTCGATCGGCTGGACGCGCGGCAACGAGCCGCCCGGATAGAGCACGGGACGCGCGAGCAGGCCCACGCGCGCGGCGTCGACGACGAACGCGTCTCCCGCGAGATAGACCGAGCGCCAGAGCAGCAGGTTGCCGAGCGTGGGCTTCACTTCGTGCTGGGCGATCGTGTGGCCGCGCTCTGCCGCCGACCTCGCGACCAGCGACTCCGCGCGCTCGTGCTGCACCCAGCCGAATCCGAGATACGCCACGACGATGGCGATCGACGCGCGAGCGGCCTTCGCGCCCGTCGATCGCAGCGCGATCAGAACGCCGATAAGCAACACGACGGTCACTACGGGATCGATCACCGCGATGATGCTCCCCGCGAAGCGCCTGTCGGTAAAAGGCCAGAGCAGCTGTGTGCCGTAGCTCGTGCACACATCGAGGAGGAGCGCGCTCGCGTAACCCGCGAGCGCCGGCAGGTAGAGGTCCCCGAAAACGGGACGGCGCCGCATCGCCAGCCACAGTACGAGCGCGACCATGAGCGCGCCGACCGGAGCGGCTGCGAACGAATGCGTGAACTGCCGGTGGAATTCGAGGGCGAGCAGGGGATCGGCGTCGGAGCCGATCAATACGTCCGCGTCGGGCAGCAGGGCGCCGAGAGCGCCTGCGAGCGCGGCAACGCGGCCCGTGCTGCGGGCGGTGCTCTGCCCGCTTGCAGCGCCCAGCAGGACGTGCGACAAAGGATCCATGTAGAGGTGCGGCGCTTTGGAATGCGGCGACGCGTGAGAGCGCCGCTCGTTGCATGCCGCAGTATTCCATAGTTTTCTCTCGGCGGGAGGCTCCCATGAAGCGCTTCGGACTGTTACTCGCGATGCTGGCGCTCTCGCCCGCTTTCGCGCGCGCCGCGCAGGATGCCGACGCCGCGCTGATCCGCATCGAGCACACCGAAGTCGTGCAAACCGTCCTCGGCCACGTCGTCCTCCTGAAGGCGCAGGGGAAAGCGATCCCCATTTTCGTCGACCCCGTCGTCGCCCAGTCGATACACGGTGCGCTCACCGGCGAGAAGTTCGCGCGCCCTCTTACTCACGATCTGGTGCACACCATACTGCAGGGCTTCGACGGCAAAATCTCGCGCGTCGTCATTACGCTCAAGGGCTCGACGTATTACGCCGATCTGACGGTCGCGATGCGCGGAGTCGACAAGGTATTCGACAGCCGATCGTCCGACGCCATCGCGCTGGCGATCCATTTCAAGGCACCGATGTTGGTGAGTCGCAAGCTGCTGGACAAGGCGGGCGAGTCGCTCGACAAGCCCGTGGAGCCCAAGCCCGGACAGAGACGACTGTGATCCTCGAGCTCGCAGTGCTGGACGTGAAAGCCGGTCAGGAGGAGGCGTTCGAAGCCGCGTTCGGCGAGGCCAAGACGATCATTTCGGCCATGCCGGGCTTCCAAGGACTGGAGCTGCAGCGCTGCCTGGAAGCGCCCGGCCGCTACGCGCTGCTCGTGCGCTGGGCGACACTGGAAGATCACACCGTCGGTTTCCGGGGCTCGCCCGAGTACCGGGAATGGAAACGGCTGCTGCATCATTTCTACGACCCTTTCCCGACCGTGGAGCACTATCGGATGGTGTTTGCGCCCGACTGACTCGCGTCGGCGTGCGGTAAGCTCCCACCCTCATCGAAAGTCGCTTCAGTGCCCCTCATCACGCTCGACCAGACGTCGCTCGCTTTCGGCGACGCCGCGCTCCTCGACCACGCAGACCTGACGCTCGACGCGGGCGAGCGCGTGGCGTTGATCGGCCGCAACGGCAGCGGCAAGACGAGTCTCCTCAAGCTGATCGCGGGCACGCAGGCGCCCGACGACGGCACGGTGTGGCGTGCCCCGAATCTTCGCATCGCTTTCGTCCCGCAGGAGCCGCAGCTCGAGCCTGAACACACCGTGTACCAGTCCGTGGCCTCGGGAGTGGGCGCGCTCCAGCAGATCCTCATCGATTACCACGCGGCCTCGCACGAAGTAGCCGCCGGCAGCGAAAGCGCGCTCGAGCGCCTGCACGAGCTCCAGCACGAGCTCGAGCACGCCGACGGCTGGCGGGTTAGCTCGCGCATAGAGGCGCTGATCGATCGCTTCGGCCTGCCGCCCGACGCGGTCGTGAGCGAGCTCTCGGGAGGCTTGCGCAAGCGCGTCGCGCTTGCGCGCGCGCTCGCTATCGAGCCCGAAGCGCTGCTGCTGGACGAGCCCACCAACCATCTCGACGTGACCGCGATCGAGTGGCTCGAAGGCTGGGTGAAGGACTATCGCGGCGCGGTCCTCTTCGTCACCCACGATCGCCGCTTTCTGGACAACGTCGCGACGCGCGTCGTCGAGCTCGACCGCGGGCGGCTTTCGAGCTTTCCCGGAAGCTACGCCGACTATCAGCGCCGCAAGGAAGAGCAGCTCCAGGGCGAGACGGCCGCGAACGCGCGCTTCGACAAGCTCCTCGCGCAGGAGGAGACGTGGATACGCAAAGGGGTCGAAGCGCGGCGCACGCGCAACGAAGGCCGCGTGCTGCGGCTCGAGCGCCTGCGTGTCGAGCGCGCAGCGCGCCGCAACCGCGTGGGCCAGGTCAACTTCGCGGTCGGCGCAGGAGAGCGCTCGGGGCAGATGGTCGTCGAAATGCACGGCGTCACCAAGCGGTATGGCGACAGGACGATCGTCGGGGATTTTTCGACCCGCATCCTGCGCGGCGACAAGATCGGTCTCATCGGGCCCAACGGATCGGGCAAGACGACGCTGCTCAAGCTGATCGTGGGCGAGCTCGAGCCCGACAGCGGGCGTATCAGGCGCGGCACGCGCGTCGCGGTCGCGTACTTCGACCAGATGCGCGAGCAGCTCGACGACGAGGCGACGCTGATCGACACCATCAGCCAGGGCGCCGAGTACATCGAGATCGACGGATCGCGCAAGCACGTGATGAGCTATCTCGGCGATTTTCTGTTCAGGCCCGAGCGCGCGCGCGCCAAAGTGTCGGCGCTCTCGGGCGGCGAGCGTAACCGGCTCTTGCTCGCGAGGCTGTTCTCGCGGCCTGCGAACGTGCTCGTGCTCGACGAGCCGACCAACGACCTCGACATCGAGACGCTCGAGCTCCTCGAGTCCCTGCTCCAGGACTACGGCGGCACGCTCTTCCTCGTGAGCCACGACCGCGCTTTCCTCGACAACGTGGTGACGCAGGCGATCGCGTTCGAAGGCGATGGCCTGCTGCGCGAATACGTGGGCGG
Organism: uncultured Streptomycetaceae bacterium; assembly: GCA_964621335.1. GTDB lineage: Bacteria > Pseudomonadota > Gammaproteobacteria > Burkholderiales > SG8-41 > JAQGMV01. The sequence goes on along the minus strand of CAZULX010000502.1, from coordinate 258 downwards.
CTATTCGGATTGGGTGCGCCAGCGCGCTGCGCTGCAGCCGGACGAGACGAAGGCGAGGGAGGCGCCTGCACCTGCGCCCGCTGCCGCGCCGCGGCGCAAGGGCGCGAGCGCGGCGAAGCTCAGCTTCAAGGAGACGCGCGAGCTCGAAGCGCTGCCGGCGGCGATCGCCGCGCTCGAGGCCGAGCAGGTCGAGGTCACCGGCCAGCTCGGCGATTCCGCGCTCTACCGCGACGAGCCCGGCCGGGTGCAGGCGCTGCA
>CAZULX010000501.1:0-2654 GCA_964621335.1 uncultured Streptomycetaceae bacterium | reverse complement strand
TTTCCGCGGCGTGAGGTTTTTACTCCTCCGCGGAGAGCGCTTCGAGCTCGCGCCGCACGTACTCGAGCACCCGCGCGGGGACGTCGTCGGCCAGGCAGTCGAAAACCGTGACGCCTTCCATCGAGCGCAGCCACGTCAGCTGGCGCTTGGCAAGCTGGCGCGTCGCGGCGATCCCCTGGTCGCGCAGCGCTGTAAGGTCGAGCTCGCCGTTGAGATGCTGCCACGCCTGGCGGTAACCCACGCAGCGCATGGAAGGCATCGTCGGCTCGAGGCCGTAATCCTCGCGCAGCCGCGCGACTTCCTTCACCAGCCCCCGCTGCAGTATCTCGTCGAAGCGCGCCTCGATGCGCCGGTGCAGCCCGGTCCGGTCTTCGGGGACGAGGGCGATCTGGATGGGACTGTAGGGAAAGTACACGTAGCGCGGCTTCTGCAGGAGTTCGGCCATGGTCTTGCCGGTGATGTAGAAAATCTCGAGCGCCCGCTGCACGCGCTGCGCATCGGTGGGCTCGAGGCGGGCGGCCGTGGCCGGGTCGAGCTCCCTCAGCTTCTCGTGCACCGCGGCCCAGCCCTGTTCCTGCGCCATGGTGTCGATCACGAGGCGGATCATGGGATCGGCCTCGGGAAGCTCGTTCAAGCCTTCCACGAGCGCCTGGAAGTAGAGCATCGTGCCGCCGGCGAGGAGCGGGATCTTCCCGCGCTCGGTGATTTCGCGCATCGCTGCCAGCGCGTCGTCGCGAAAACGCGCCGCCGAATACGACTCGTGAGGCTCGATGATGTCGATCAGGTGATGCCGTACCGCGCGCAGCGTCGCGGCGTCCGGCTTCGCGGTGCCGATGTCCATGCCCTTGTAGACGAGCGCGGAATCGACGCTGACGATCTCGCATGGCAGCACGCGCGAGAGCTCGAGCGCGACCGCGGTCTTGCCGCTCGCTGTCGGACCCATCAGCAGTATCGCCGGAGGATGATTCGCTGCAATCGCCATAGCGTTATCGGTAGATTACCGAAGGAAGGGAGCTTACGGAGGGGAACCTTGGGTTCCCCTCCGTTCGTTTACCGCAGCGCGGCTGCGGCGACGCCCGGCGTCGTCCGCTACGCTCGTGTGCCGCGCTAGCGTCCCCGCATGAAAAGCCGGTCGAGCTCATTGAGCGAGATCTGGTGCCAGGTGGGTCGCCCGTGGTTGCACTGTCCCGAACGCTCGGTGCGCTCCATGTCGCGCAGCAGACCGTTCATCTCCGGTAGCGTGAGGCGGCGGTTCGCGCGCACCGCGGCGTGGCACGCCATCGTCGAAAGGAGCTCGTTGCGCCTTTCGGTCAGCACGCGGCTCGCACCGAATTCGTTCATTTCCGCGAGCACGTCGCGCGCGAGCTCGCGCGCATCGGCATCCTGCAGCATCGCGGGCACTGCGCGCACGGTGAGCGCCGTGGGCGACGCAGGCGCGAGGTCGAATCCGATCTGGAGCAGTGTCTCGCGCTCCTCTTCGGCGGCGGCGATTTCCAGCGCCTCGGCGGCGAATACGACCGGCACGAGGAGCGGTTGCATCGGAATGCGGCTTTCGTCCAGCGCCTGCTTGAGGCTCTCGTAAACGATGCGCTCGTGCGCCGCGTGCATGTCCACTATGACGAGGCCGCGCTCGTTCTGCGCGAGGATGTAGACGCCGGAAAGCTGCGCGAGCGCAGCCCCGAGCGGCAGCGGTGAGCCATCGTCGATCGCCGGAGCGGCGCCGGCGCTCGTCGCCGCGGTCGCAGCCGCGCCGGCGAAAAGCGTCTCGTAGAAGCCGCCCGCCTGCGCGGCCTCGAGCGCCATTGCATGCTGGCGCGGGTAGGAAGCGTACGCCGCGGGGGCCAGGCGCCCGCCGACCTGCGCTTGCGGCGCCGCGGCCGAAGCTGCGGTGCGGGAGAGCGCCTTACTCACGGTGTGAAAGACGAACTGGTGCACCGCGCGGGAATCCCGGAAGCGCACTTCGATCTTGGTCGGGTGTACGTTCACGTCCACGGCGGAGGGATCGACTTCGAGGTACAGCACGTAGGCAGGATGCCGCTGATGATGCAGCACGTCTTCGTAGGCCTGCCTGATCGCGTGAGCGAGCAGCCGGTCGCGCACGTAACGGCCGTTCACGAACACGTACTGCGCGTCCCGCGTGGCGCCGGCGTGCTCCGGCGCGCCGACGCAGCCCGAGAGTCGGATCGCGCCCGCGCTTTCGTCCACCGCGAGCGCCGCCGCGCGAAATTCGTCTCCGAGGATCGCCGCGATGCGATCCAGGGGAGGCTGCCGTTTCAGATGCCACCGCGCGCGTCCGTTGTGATGGAGCGTGAACGCGGCATCGCAGCGCGAGAGCGCGATGCGCCTGAAAGTCTCGTCGCAGTGCGCGAATTCGGTCGCCTCGGACTTGAGGAATTTGCGGCGAGCGGGCGTATTGAAGTAGAGATCGCGCACCTCGATGGTGGTGCCGGAAGGCAAAGTAGCGGGAGCGGGCGCGCTGATGGCGGGGCCTTCCGCCGTCACCGACCACGCGTGCCGGTCCTCCACGACGCGGCTCGTGAGCGTGAGTCGCGAGACCGAAGCGATGCTCGCGAGCGCTTCGCCGCGAAACCCGAGGCTGCCCACGCGCTCGAGGTCGGAGAGCGTCGCGATCTTGCTCGTCGCGTGGCGCGCCA
>CAZULX010000500.1:0-4184 GCA_964621335.1 uncultured Streptomycetaceae bacterium | reverse complement strand
GACCCTTCTGGCGGCCGAAGCCTTTCACCTCGGTCACGGTGAGACCGCTCACGCCGATTTCGGAGAGCGCTTCGCGCACTTCGTCGAGCTTGAACGGCTTGAATATCGCCTCGATTTTTTTCATTGGGCCCCCGGTCCTTCGCGTCCTGAAAACAGACGCTCAGGATAGCACAGCGGCAATAAAACCCGGGCCGCGCGCGCTCGCGGCTAAAAGCGGTGGCGGAAGCGGTTGGTGATCGGGAATCGCCAGTCCTTGCCGAACGCGCGGCCGGTGATGCGCACCCCGACCGGGGCCTGGCGGCGCTTGTATTCGCTCAGCCGCACGAGCGCGAGCACACGCTCGACGTCGTGGCGCGGATGGCCGCGCGCGAGAATGTCCGCCGGGCTCAGGTCCTCTTCGACGTAGGCTTCGAGGATCGCGTCGAGGATCGCGTACGGGGGCAGTGTGTCCTGGTCGGTCTGTCCGGCTTTCAGCTCCGCGGAAGGCGGCCTGTCGATCACGCGCTGCGGGATGACGGGCGAGATCCCGTTGCGATAACGCGCGAGCGCGTAGACGAGCATCTTGTGGACGTCCTTCAGCACCGAAAAACCGCCCGCCATGTCGCCGTAGAGGGTCGCGTACCCGGTCGCCATCTCGCTTTTGTTGCCGGTCGAAAGCACGATCGCGCCGGTCTTGTTGGAAAGGGCCATCAGGAGCGTGCCGCGGATGCGCGCCTGGAGATTCTCTTCGGTCGTGTCCTCGGCGAGCCCTTCGAATTCGTCCGCCAGCGCGCTTCGGTAAGCGGCGAAGATCGCGCCGATCGGAATCTCGGTGTGACGCACGCCGAGCGCCTGCGCTTCGGCGCGGGCGTCTTCGCGGCTCATGGAGGCCGTGTACCGCGACGGCATCATGATCGCACGCACGCGCTCCGCGCCGAGCGCATCCACCGCCACCGCGAGAGTGAGCGCCGAATCGATCCCGCCCGAGAGGCCCAGCAGCGCGCCGGGAAAACCGTTTTTCTCCACGTAATCGCGCACGCCGAGGACGAGCGCCCTGTAGACCTCGGCCTCGGGCGGGAGGCCCGGCGCGACCTCGCCTCGAACCGGCACGCCCGCCACGACGTCGACGAAGCCGAGCGCCTCTTCGAACGCCGGAAGTTGATGCATCACCTCGCCGTTGGCGTCCATCACGAAGGACGACCCGTCGAATACGAGCTCGTCCTGACCGCCGACCAGGTTCGCATACACGATCGCGAGCCCCGTCTCGCTCGCGCGCTCGCGCATCACCTGATGGCGTATGTCCTGTTTGTGGAGGTGATAAGGCGAAGCGTTGAGTACGAGCAGTACGCGCGCGCCGGCGTCGCGCGCGGCACGCGGCGCTTCCGCCTGCCAGGAGTCGGCGCAGATGTTGATGCCGAGGCGCGCATCCTCCTGCGGCGCGGCACGCGCCGCGCCCCACACGTCCTCGCAGATGTTCACGCCGAGCTCGACGCCGTGCATCGTGAACACGCACGACTCGCTCGCCGGCTCGAAATAGCGCGCCTCGTCGAAAACGGTGTAGGTCGGCAGCTCGCGCTTGTCGTAGACGCCAAGCACTTTGCCGTCGCGCAGCACGGATGCGGCGTTATGGCGCCGCGAGCGCTCGAGGCGCGGATGTCCGACGACGAGCGTGATGCGGTGCACTTCGCGCGCGATCCTCGCGACCGCGTCCGCGCAGTCGCGCATGAAGTCCTCGCGAAGGAGCAGGTCTTCGGGGGGATAGCCGCACACCGCGAGCTCGGGCGTAACCATCACGTCGGCGCCGCCCGCGCGCGCACGCGCTGCGAAATCGACGATGCGCGCGACGTTGCCCGCGAGATCTCCTACCGTCGCGTTCAACTGCGCAATCGCAATTCTCATCGCTGTAATATATCATCGGCTACGATGATTCCGCGGCACTGGCTGCACTACCAACTCGCTCATTTCTACCTCGCGATGCGCCGGCCCGAGCGCGCCGCGCGCGCTTTCGAGGCCGCGCTCGCAGCCAATCCGCGCTACGCGCTCGCCGCGGCATGCCTCGGCTATCTCCACGCGAGCCACCACCGCAACGAGGAAGCAATAAGCGCATTCGATCGCGCGCTCGCGATCGACCCCGGGAACGCTGACGTCTGGTTCGACCTGGGCTACGTACACCAGCAGCGGCAGGATCACGACAACGCGCTCGGGAGCTTCCGCCGCGCAACCGAGCTGCGGCCGTCGCTCGACCGCGCCTGGTTCGGGATCGGCATGGTGCACGCCGCGCGCGGCGAGTACGAGCCGGCGATACCGGCTTTCCGCAAAGCGGCCGAGCTGCAGCCTTTCAACCCACACGCCTTCTACGAGCTCGCGAAAGCGCACCACGCGCTGCACCACGTCGAGGACGTGCGCAAGATCATCAAGCGCGTTTCGGACTTCGATCCGCAGATCACCAACCAGTTGATACGCGAGACCGGGCTTCTGCCGTTCGGCGTCGAGCAGACGCAGCGCGCGCAGGCGGCCCGCCGGTGACGCTGGAAGTCGCCTCGTCGATCGCTCACCTGCGGTCGGAGGACTGGAACGCGCTTTCGGACGGCAATCCCTTTCTCCGCCACGAGTTCCTGAACGCCCTGCACGAGACCGGCTGCGCGTCGCTCGACTCGGGATGGGCGCCGCAGTACCTGCTGCTGCACGAGCACGGCCGGCTCACCGGAGCGATGCCGCTCTATCTCAAGAGCCACTCGTACGGCGAGTACGTTTTCGACTGGAGCTGGGCCGACGCCTACCACCGCCACGGGGTCGACTACTACCCCAAGCTCCTGTGCGCCATCCCTTTCACGCCGGTGAGCGGCCCGCGCCTCGTCGCGCGCACGCAGAGCGCGCGCGAGCACCTCGCAGCCGGCGCGCTCGCGCTCACCCGCGAGCTCGGCGTCTCGTCGCTCCACTGTCTCTATCCGCCCGCCGATGACGCGGAGCTCCTCGCGGCAGGCGGCATGATGATCCGCCACGGCGTGCAGTTCCACTGGACGAACGCCGGCTACGAGAGCTTCGACGAATTCCTGCGCGGCATGAACCACGACAAGCGGAAGAAGATCAGACAGGAACGGCGCAAGGTGGTCGAGGCCGGAATCACCTTCGAATGGCGCGACGGGGCGGACATCACCGAAGAGGACTGGTCGTTCTTCTACCGCTGCTACGCGCGCACCTACCGCGAGCATCATTCGACGCCGTATCTCAACCGCGAGTTCTTTCTGCGCATCGGAGCCGCGATGCCGGAGAACCTGCTGCTCGTCGTGGCTCGCCGCGCCGGCCGGCCGATCGCGGCGTCGTTCAACGTGCACGGCGGCGGGCGGCTCTACGGCCGCTACTGGGGTGCGGTCGAGCACCATCCGGTGCTGCACTTCGAAGCGTGCTATTACCAGGTCATCGAATACTGCATCGCGCGCGGGATCCGGTTCTTCGAAGGCGGCGCCCAGGGCGAGCGCACCAAGCTCGCGCGCGGGTTGATGCCGGTGGAGACGCGCTCCGCGCACTGGATCGCGCGCCGCGAGTTCGCCGCCGCGATCGAGAACTTCCTCGCGCGCGAGACGCGCGGCGTCGCGCACCATATCGACGAGCTGAACGAGCGCGCGCCGTTCAAAGCCGTTGCCGGTGACGAAGTGGCGCGGTGACGAAAAGCCTACGCCACCTCCGTTACCGCCGCGTGTAACGCGAAAAGAACCGCCAGATCTCCGCGTTCGCATCGATCACCGACGTTCCGGTCCCCAGGAGCTGCGGCATGTAATCGCGAACGCCCCCGGGCCATACGTGTCCCACGCCTCCGCCGAGTTGCAGCAGGACGACCTGGACGGCATCGCGGCACGGTTGATAAAGGCGCCGGATCACGGTGTGCGCTTCGTCGGGCGTCCCGGACGCGCCCGAGGTGGTTTCCAGCGCGGGCTTGCGCATACAGCCGTTGTGGTCGAGCCATTTGCCGAGCATCTCTTCGACCGACGTATGGTACATGCGCGTGTCCGCAACCGCTGCGGGCGGACCGAAACCGCCGTCGAAACGCGCGACGTGGTCGCTCGTGCTGTGCACGTGCAGGACCGGGATCGGGCGCGTGGGCTTGAACTGCTGCAGGGACATCGCACCCGCGACGCCGGCGAGCGCGGCAATGCGCTCGGTGGCTTCCTGCGCGATGCGATTGGCCATCATCGGTCCGTTGGACA
>CAZULX010000499.1:0-2595 GCA_964621335.1 uncultured Streptomycetaceae bacterium | reverse complement strand
GCGCAGCTCGACCTGGTCGAGATGCAGCTCGATCGTGCACGGGTGATCGCGCCGTTCGACGGCATGGTCATCAAAGGCGATCTTTCGCAGTCGCTGGGTGCGCCGGTGAAGCGCGGCGACGTGCTCATGACCGTGGCGCCGAGCGACCGCTTCCGGCTTCTGATCGAAGTCGACGAGCGCGACATCGGCGCCGTAGCGGTGGGCCGCAGCGGCAGCATGGCCCTCGGCGCGCGCACCGAGCGCGCGCTGCCGTTTCGCGTCGCCCGCGTGACGCCGGTTTCCAGCAACCGCGACGGGCGCAACTTCTTCGAAGTGGAAGGCGAGCTCGCCGAAGCCGCGCCTGCGCTGCGCCCCGGACTGCAGGGCGTTGCGAAGATCGACGCCGGGCGGCAGTCGCTCGCGTGGATCTGGACCCACCGCTTTTTCGACTGGCTGCGGATAACGCTCTGGTCGTGGGGTCTCTAGAAGAGTGGGATCCATCCTCTTTTCGGTGAGCGGCGGGCCCATGGAATGGGCGTCCGCCGCGAACGTGACATTCACCGCTTGTGAAGCGGAGTGCCGCGCATGACCGAGTCCCTTTTCAGCGAAGAGTGGTATCGCGTCGCCGACACGCACCCGCACCTGCGCCCCGAAGTGGACGTGCAGAGGAGCGAAGTGCGCGGTCAGCGCTGGTACCTGCTGGCGAGCGCGGCCAACGGCCGTCAATTCCGGGTCAACCAGAAAGCCTACGAGCTGGTCGGCAGGCTCGACGGCACGCGCTCGGTGCAGCAGGTGTGGGACGCGCTCCTCGCGGAGCTGAAGGACGAGGCGCCGACGCAGGGTGAGGTCATCCAGACGCTGAACGAGCTCGACGCCCAGGAGCTCATCGCGCACGACGGCGCGGTCGACGCACGCACGCTGGTGCGCCGCCGCGACGAAAGGCAGCAGCAGAAAACGCAGCGCTTCGTGAACCCGCTCGCGTTGCGCGTGCCGCTCGGCGACCCGTCGCCGTGGCTCGCGCGGATCGCCGGCCTCCCGCGCTACGCGTTCAACGGCGTGACGCTGTGGCTGTGGCTCGCCGCGGCGGGCGCCGGCGTGATCTCGGCAGCTTCGCACTGGAACGCGCTCGCCCTGCACGCCGGCGATTACATGGCTACGCCGCGCTATCTGGTGCTGGCGTGGCTCGTCTTCCCGCTGTTGAAGGCGGTGCACGAGCTCGCGCACGCGCTCGCCATCCGCCGCTGGGGCGGCGAAGTCCACGAGATCGGCTTCACGCTTTTCGTGCTCGTTCCCGCGCCTTACGTCGACGCTTCGGCCGCGGCGGCTTTCCCTTATCGATATCAGCGCTTCGTCGTCGGCGCCGCCGGGCTGATGGCCGAGCTCGCCATCGCTTCGGCCGCGCTGCTGGTATGGCTCAACGTCCAGCCCGGGCTCATGCGCGATCTCGCTTTCGTGACGATGTTCATCGCGAGCGTCTCGACCGTCATGTTCAACGGCAATCCGCTGCTCCGCTTCGACGCCTACTACCTGCTGTGCGACGCGCTCAACCTGCCCAATCTCGGCTCCCGCAGCCGCGCCTGGTGGGCGAACGCGTTCGCGCGCGCGCTCGGGGGGCGGGCGGCGTCGCACCCGATGGAAGCGGCGAGCGGCGAGACGAAATGGCTGATCGCGTACGCGCCGCTTTCGCTCGCAACGCAGATCGCCGTCTCGTGCGTCATCGTCCTGTGGCTGGGCGCGCACTCGACGGTGCTCGCGGCGCTCGCCGGGCTCGTGCTCGCGTTCGTGCTGGTCGTGAAACCCGTGTGCTCCGCCGCCGCGCGCGCGTGGGCCGCCGCCGCCCCGGTGGGCGGCCGCCTGCGCGCAGGCGCAGTCGCGCTCGTCGCCTGCGGCACTGTTGCGCTCGCGGTGTGCGCGGTGCCGCTGCCGTACTACACGGTCGCGAGCGGCGTCGTGTGGCCTCCCGAGCAGGCGCGCGTGCGCGCGGGAACCGACGGCTTCGTGACCGAGCTCCTCGCGCGCGACGGCGACTGGGTCGTCCCCGGCCAGGTGCTCGTCGTCCTCGACGATCCGGCGCTCGTCTCCGAGCACGCCCGCCTCGAGAACCGCCTGGAGCAACTCCACGCGAGCCGCTACAGCGCCATGCTGGACGCGCCCGAGCGCGCGCGCCATGCCGAGGACGAGATCAGCCGCACCGAAGCCGAGCTCGCCCGTGCCGCGCAGCGCATCGCGCAACTGAAAGTCCGCGCGCAGGCCGAAGGCACGCTGTCGATGCCCAACCAACGCGACCTCCCGGGCACTTACGCGCGCCAAGGCGCGACGCTCGCCTACGTGCTCGAGCAGAGCGAAATCGCGATACGCGCCGCGGTCCCCGAGTACGACGCGGCGCTGGTGCGCGACGAGACGCGCAGCGTGGAAGTTCGCGTCGCCGGGGACCGGTCCGCGGCGCGCGCCGAGCTCGTGCGCGACATTCCAGCGGCGACTTTCGATTTGCCGAGCCCCGCGCTCGGTGACCGCGGCGGCGGCCCGCACGCGACCGAGCCCGCGGACAAGGAGGGCCTGCGCACGCGGCAGCCCGTGGTGCTCGTCGACATCAAAGTGCCCGCGAGCCGCATCGAG